>NZ_JBNHIN010000045.1:29822-69200 GCF_050054615.1 Streptomyces sp. YGL11-2 | reverse complement strand
GAACCCCACCCGCTCGTCAAGGAGTTCAGGCATACGCGAAGCCCCTTCCCGTGCCGGCCCACACGCCGATCCGCGGCCCGTTCCGCCGCGCCCCAGGCTGACACGACCGACGCCCCCTCGCACCGGTCCGCACCGCATCGGCCCCGCCGGCCGCCCGCGCCCCGGTCACCGCCCGCCGCCGGGCCCCCGGGCCGCCGGGCCGCCGGTCACGCCTCCCCGTACGCCTCCCCGCCGAGCTCCAGCCGCGCCGCACCGGCCGTGGCGTCCGCCAGCCAGGCCCGGAAGTCCGCCACGTCCGCCTCCGGCAGGCCGACCTCGATACGCACCTCGGCTCCGTACGCCACCTCGCGCACCGCCCGGCCGGTCGTCCGCAGATCGTTCTCCACCCGACCGGCCCTCTGGTGGTCGACGGTCACGGTCACCAGCCGGAACCGCTGCCGGACGACCGTCCCGAGCACGTCCAACGCCTCGCCGACCACGCCCCCGTACGCGCGGATCAGCCCGCCGGCCCCCAGCTTGACCCCGCCGAAGTACCGCGTGACCACGGCGACCACGTAGCGCATCTCGCGCCGCACCAGCATCTGGAGCATCGGCACGCCGGCCGTACCGCCCGGTTCGCCGTCGTCGCTCGCCTTCTGGATGCCGCCGTCCGCACCGAGGACGTATGCGAAGCAGTGGTGCCGGGCAGTCGGGTGCTCCCTGCGGACGCGCGCGATGAAGTCCTGCGCCTCGGCCTCCGTCGCCACCGGCGCCAGCGCACAGATGAAGCGGGACTTGTTGATCTCGATCTCGTGAACGCCCTCGCGCGCGAGAGTCCGGTACTGCTCCTGCATCCGACCAGCCTACGGGCCCGCCGGCCGTCGGACACCGGCCGGTCCCGGCGGCCCGCGCCGCGCTGCGGTGTCCGCCGTACGGGGGCAGTGCGCACGGCCACCCGGCGTACCCGGGCCTTCCGCACGGTGCGTCGGGCAGACGTCCGCGCCGCCCGTGGGCACTGTGACCCCAGGCAACGGGCCCGCGTTTGGGGTCCGCTCGTACCGCAGGAACGGATCGGCGGCTTGGCGGAGGGCTTCATGGACAACAGCACAGAGTCGGCGATGACGGCCGGCGTTCCCGTGACGGGCGACGAGATGCCCGAACCGCCGCCGGAGGTCATCGAGGCGGCCCGCAACGCGCCCGACCACTGGCTGGCCATGGTGGATCTGACCTGGTCGGGCGAGGGTGCACCACCCCTGTGGGCGCTGATCGGGCAGTGGCGCTCGGGACCGACCGGCGAGATCGAGGAGTGGCGGAACAACCCGGAGTACCGCCCCTCACCGCAGATGCTGGACTGGTCCGACCCCACCGACCCGGTCGACCGCGCGCTCCAGCTGGCGGCCACCGGCTACGGCCCGGCCCGGGACCTCTGCGACGAGCTGGCGCGCGCCGAGGTGTCCGTACTGGTGACCTCCACCGGCACCCCGCTCGCCGCGGCCTCCCCCGAGGGCACTCCGGTGATCCCCGTCTACACCTCCGCGGCCTATCTCGAATCCGTGGGCCGGCTCCTCTACGACCGCCGGCCGGTCGCCGAGCTCGTCGAGCAGCTGCCGCCGGGCCACGCCCTCTATCTCAACCCGACCGGCCCGGTGAGCATGCTCGTGGAGACCGAGCAGCTGCGCACGGCGCTCGCCGAATCCGGCGCCGCCGGTACCGCGGAGACCGCCGCCACAACCCGCGAGCCGTCCGCCACCGCGCCCCTGCGCCCGGGGACCGGCTCGGCGGCCGCCGAGCCGGTGACCGGCGGCCGGGCGATCGGCAAACCCGCCCGCTCGGCGGGCAGCACCGTCGTCGGCGCCTGACCACCCGGCAGCGGGAGGCCGGCCGCACGCCCCGGCCTCCCCCATCCGAACCCGCCCCGCCCGTCTTCCCCTTCGGGCGGGGCGTCTTGCTGCCGAAGCCCGGCCCCGGGCCCGGCCCACGCTTCCCGCGCCACCCGTGCACCGTCGCGCCGTTGCGCAGCCGGCCCCCTCCGCCGCACCGGAGTCCGGTGATCTCGGTCACTCATGCCGCCCGCACGGTCCGGCGCGGAATCGGCGGAGCCGACCGCCCGTTATGCCGCTGGAGGACCACGGACCAGAGGGCCACGGACCGCAGGAGGCAGACATGTACGGCGACCAGGCGACCATCCGCCGAATCCTCACCGAGCTCGGAGACACCTGGGCCGTCGTCGGACTGTCCGCCAACCAGCAGCGCGCCGCATACGGCGTCGCGGATGTGCTGCAGCGCTACGGCAAGCGCGTCGTCCCCGTCCATCCCCGAGCCGAGACCGTGCACGGGGAAGCGGGGTATCCGTCCCTGGAAGCCGTCCCCTTCGAGATCGACGTCGTCGACACCTTCGTGCGCAGCGAACTCGCCGGAGCCGTCGCCGACCAGGCCGTCGCCGTCGGTGCCAGGGCCGTCTGGTTCCAGCTCGGTGTGGTCGACGAACACGCCTGGAACCGGGTGCGCGACGCGGGGCTGGACATGGTCATGGATCGGTGTCCGGCGATTGAGATACCCCGTTTGGGCTGAGCGCCGGGTGGGTTAGCGTCCGTGCATGATCATGCCGCGTGCCGCCCGCCCCGAGGACGCCGCCGAGCTCGTCCGGCTCCGCCGTCTGATGTTCCATGCCATGAACGGCCGTGACGAGCCCGGGAGTTGGGAGGCCGATGCGGAGGCGATGGCGCGTCGGCAGCTGGCCGGTCCGGACGCTCCGCTGGGGGCGTTCGTGGTGGACGGGGACGGCGGCGGGGCCGGTGCGCCGCATCTGGCGGCCTGCGCGGTCGGGCGGATCGAGGAGCGGCTGCCCGCGCCGGGCCACCCCTCCGGCCGCTTCGGCTTCGTCTTCAACGTCTGTACGGATCCCCGCTATCGGGGCCGCGGCCATGCGCGCGCCACGACCGAGGCGTTGCTGGCGTGGTTCGCGGACCGGGGCGTCAGCCGCGTCGACCTCCATGCCACCCACGACGCCGAACCGCTCTACCGCAGCCTGGGTTTCACCGAGCACTCCACGGCGCTCTCCCTGGACCTGCGCTCCCGCGTGCGCGCCGGCTGAGCGGCCCCTCCCGTCCAGAGGGTGAACGGCCCGGACATGCACGGCCGGACCCGCCGGCCGGTACGGCGCCTCAGGCGACGCCGAGCCCCTCCAGCACGGTGGCGCCCGGGAGTTCGGCCAGCGCCTTGCCCGGCACGATGAGCTTGCCGCGGCGGCTACCGCTGCCGATCAGCGCGTACGGGGCATCGGCCACCGCGGCGTCCACGAGCAGCGGCCAGGACGCGGGCAGCCCGATCGGGGTGATCCCGCCGTACTCCATCCCGCTGTCGCCGACCGCGGTGTCCATCGGGGCGAACGACGCCTTACGGGCGCCCAGTTGCCGGCGCACCACACCATTGACGTCGACGCGGGTGGTGGAGAGCACGAGGCAGGCGGCCAGGGTGACCTCGCCGCCGCGCTTGCCGGCCACCACCACGCAGTTCGCCGACTGCTCCAGGAGCCAGCGGCCGTAGCGGTCGACGAGGGCCTCGGTGTCCGCGATGGCCGGGTCCGTGTCGACGTAGCGGAGTTCCCGGACGGATACCGAGCCGCGCCAGTCGCGGATCGCGGCGGCCACCGGGCCGGTCAGCAGGTCCAGGCACTCGGCGGCGGGCCGGACATCGTCGAAGGCATCCATCGGCACGGGCATACACGTCAAACTAACAGGCGCCGCGGTGCCGGTGGCGGCCCGTCTCACGGTGCGATCACGGACCGGTCGGAACGGACCGGTCAGAGCGGGATGATGACCGACATGGTCATCTCCACCGGCTCCTCGCCGTCGTTGCGGTAGCCGTGCGGGACCTTGGCCTCGAAGGTCGCCGAGGCGCCGGCGGCCACCGTGTGCTCGGCGCCGTCCACGACCAGCGTGAGGGTGCCGGCCCGGACGTGCAGCAGCTCGACGGTGCCCGGCGGATGCGGATCGGAGGCGCTCTCGTCGCCGGGCATCAGCCGCCAGTCCCACATCTCGAAGGGGCCCGGCGCCTCGCCGCCCACCAGGAGCGAGGTGTGGCTCCCGGCCTCGGTGGACCACATCCGAACCGCCTCGCCCGGTGCCACGATCCGCACCTGCGGGCCCTGTTCGTAATCGAGGAGGGTGGTGATGCTGACGCCGAGCGCGTCGGCGATCTTGACGGTGGTCCCCACGCTCGGGTTCGTACGGGCCTGCTCGATCTGGATGATCATGCCGCGGCTGACTCCGGCGCGGGCCGCGAGCGCGTCGAGGGTGTAGCCGCGTTCGGTGCGCCAGCGTTTGAGGTTGCGGGCGAGCGACTGCGTGAGCTGGTCGAGATCCGTCACGGTCCGTCCAAGTCGAAGTTCAATATATTCGATTCCGCAGTTCAATTCATTGCACTACGGTGTGGTGTACTTCAGCGTCCAGCTCACTGTACTGCGAGGTTCCACCATGACAGCCGCCTTCGCCCTGGCCACCAGCCTCCTCTGGGGTCTCGCCGACTTCGGCGGCGGACTGCTCACCCGACGTTTCCACGCACTGACCGTCGTGGTGGTCTCGCAGACACTCGCCGCCGTGGTGCTGGGCGGCATCGTGCTGGCCACCGGCGGCTGGCGGGAGGTCGGACCGCAGCTGTGGTTCGCGGTCGCGGCCGGTGTCGTCGGCCCGGTGTCGATGCTCTGCTTCTACCGCGCCCTGGCCCTCGGCCCGATGGGCGTGGTCTCCCCGCTCGGCTCGCTCGGCACCGTCCTCGTACCACTCGGCGTCGGCATCCTCGCGGGCGAACGGCCGGGGCTCCTCCAGGCCACCGGTATGGCCGTCGCGGTGGCGGGCGTCCTGCTGGCGGGCGGGCCGCGGCTCGGCGGCGCGTCCGTGGCCCGCCAGACGCTCGTGCTCACGCTGATATCGGCGCTCGGCTTCGGCGCGGTGATGGCCCTGATCGCGCAGGCGTCCACGACCGTGACCGGGCTCTTCCTCGCGCTGTTCGTCCAGCGGGTGTGCAATATGGCGGTCGGCGGCACGGCGCTCTACGTCACGGTCCGGCGCGGTACCCCGGCACTGCCCGCCGAGGGCTTCGCCGCCGTCCGCCGTACGCTCCCCGCACTCGCCTTCGTCGGGATCGCCGACGTCGCCGCCAACGGCACCTACGCCGTCGCCGCCCAGCACGGCCCGGTCACGATGGCGGCGGTGCTCGCCTCGCTCTACCCGGTGGTCACCGCACTCGCCGCGCTCGGTGTCCTCAAGGAGCGGATGCGGGCGGTGCAGACCGCCGGCGCCTCACTCGCCGTGGTCGGCTCGATCCTGCTCGCCGCGCACAGCTGACGCGACGGGCCGTCAGCCACCGGGCGCACCCTGGTGCGCCGGTTCGGCCGCCTCCCCTTGCTCCCAGTCCCGCAGCGCACGCAGTTGCTCCGGCGTGACGCCCTCCGGGATCGGCACCGGCGCCGGAGTCCGCAGCGGCGGCTGCCAGCCCTCACGCGGATCCCAGCTGCGCACGACCTTCGCGGGTGCCCCGGCCACCACCGCGTGGTCGGGGACCTCGCCGCGTACGACGGAGCCCGCCGCGACCACCACGTTCCGGCCCAGCCGCGCGCCGGGCAGGATCACCGCCCCGGTACCGATCCAACTGCCGGGGCCGATGGCGACCGGGTCGGTGCGCGGCCACTGCTTGCCCACCGGCACCTCGGGGTCGTCGTAACTGTGGTTGGTCGTGGTGACGTACACCCCTGGACCGAAGAAGCAGTCATCGCCGATCGTCAGCCGGACATCCGCGATCACATGGCTGCCGCGCCCGAGCACCACACCGTTGCCCAGCGTCAGGATCGGCTCCGGCCCGAGGTCCAGGTCCGGCATCATGCCCGCGGTCAACGTCACGTCCTGGGCGATGATGCAGTGGTCGCCGATCTCGATCCAGGGATCACCGAAGACCGTGCCCTGCGGATAGGCGAGCCGGGTTCCGGTGCCGATCCGACGGAAGCGGTAGGGGCCGGGGCGCTCGGCGCTGACGGCCGCTGCCTCGCGCACCCAGCGCGCGCCGCGGTGGACGGCGCGCGACAGGGCCCGGCGCCGCCAGGCCGCAAGGGACGAGAACACGTTCTGGTCTATCGGCACCCGCACACCGTACTCAGCGCGCCCCGCGACCGGCCGCGCAGCGGGCTGTGATCTTCGCCCCACCGGCCGCCGCCCCCGGCACCGGCGACGACCGTCGTCTACGGTGCTGGTGGCGCGGCACCGAACTGGCGAGGAGACCGCAGATGGCAGGACGGGCACTGATCTCACCGGTGGGCGACGACCGGCCGGACATCGACCCCGGGGCGTACACCGCCCCCACCTCCGTCGTCGTCGGTGACGTCACCCTGGCCGCCGGCGCCAGCGTCTGGTACCACGCCGTGCTGCGCGGCGACTGCGGCCCCATCGTCCTCGGCGCCGACAGCAACATCCAGGACAACTGCACGGTGCACGTGGACCCGGGCTTCCCGGTGACCGTGGGCGAGCGGGTCTCCGTCGGCCACAACGCCGTGCTGCACGGCTGCACCGTCGAGGACGACGTCCTGGTCGGCATGGGTGCCACGGTGCTCAACGGCGCGCACATCGGCGCGGGCTCCCTGATCGCCGCCCAGGCCCTGGTCCCCCAGGGCATGCGGGTGCCGCCCGGCTCCCTGGTCGCCGGCGTCCCCGCCAAGGTCAAGCGCGAACTGACCGCGGAGGAACGGGAGACCATCAAGCTGAACGCCGCCATGTACCTCGAACTCGCCGCCCGGCACCGCGCGTCGGTGCCGGAATCCGGGGACTCCGGGAGCTGACGGCGGCGCCCGCGCACCGCACGGTGCGGCCCGGTCAGGGCCGCACCCGGCGCGCTGCGCGGTTGCCCCGCGGTGGCAGCTCAGCCGCGCCGGGCGTACTGCGCGGCGCTCAGCGCGGAGGACAGCAACTCCGCGTCGAAGAGCGAGGCATCGGCGAGCCGGTGGGCGTTCGCGTACGCGTTCATCATGAGCTTGGCGGTCCGCAGCGCCGAGGGGGAACGGCGGACCAGGGGCTTGGTCCAGCGCCGGACGGCCTGGTCCAGCTCCCCTTCCGGGACGACCTTGTGCAGGACGGACAGGTCCCGGGCGGTCTCCGCATCGAAGTTGTCCGCGGTCAGGACCAGTTCGCGGACCTTGGCGGCGCCCACCTCGTGCAGGAGCCGGGGCATAATGCCGCCCCAGGCGGGCGGCACCCCGAGGCCGAGTTCCGGCAGCCGGAAGCGGCAGGTGTCCGCCCCGACCCGCAGATCGCAGAAGAGCGCGAGCCCCACCCCGGCCCCGACCACCCCGCCGTGCAGTCGGGCGATCGACACCACGTCGGTGGTCGCGAGGGCATCGCACACCCGGCGGGCCTTGTTGCCGAGGGCGCGCAGCGCCAGTCCGCCCGGGTCCTCGGCGAGGAGCTCGGGGAACTCGGCGCGGTCGCCGCCCAGGCAGAAGTCGTCCCCCGCCCCGGAGAGGATCAGCACCCGTATACCGGTCTCGTCGTCCAGGGCACCGAGCACGGTGAGGAGTTCGTCGAGGATCAGCCCGGATATGGCGTTGCCGGCATCGGGGCAGTTCAACTGCACGTCGAGGACGGGCCCTTCGTGCGTCACACGGAGGGTCTTGAAGTCTTGCATCATGGTGTTCCTAGTTCGTTGAGCCACGCTTGGTACGCGGTGGTCGCTTCAGGCTTGGACGACGGGAAGTTCCATGAGGCGGCGGAAGGCCACCCGGGGTGCCCACACGGGGTCGCCGGCGATCCGCAGACCCGGCAGGCGCCGGAGCAACGAGGTGAGGACACAGGTCGCTTCCATACGGGCCAGTGCGTTGCCGAGGCAGTAGTGGATTCCGCCGCCGAAGCTCAGATGGGGAGCCTTGCGGCGGATGTCGAACACGTCGGGGTCGGCGTACTGCTTCGGGTCGTGGTGCGCGGCGCCGACCATGAGCTGCACCATCTCGCCCTTCCGGACGGGCACATCGGCGAGTTCGGTGTCCTCCGCCGCCACCCGGCTGATCATGTGTATCGGTGCGTCGTAGCGCAGCGTCTCGTCGATCGCGCCTGGTATGCGGTCGGGACGGACCCGGAGCCAGCCCAACTGGCGCGGGTGCTCCAGGAGTAGCCACACCATGCTCGTCAGCAGATGCGAGGTGGTCTCCAGCGCGGCGAGGACCATGAACAGGGCGAGGGAGAAGACCGCCTCGTCGGCGGCGTCCCGGTCGGCTTCGAAGGCGTCCCAGGTACGGATCCACGACGAGATCGGATCATCTCCCGGCGATTTTCGGCGCTCCCGTATCAGCCCGGTGAAATACCCGCGCAAATGGTGGGTCGCGGCATCGGACACCGCGAGCTGGCTCGGGGACGGGAACAACTCCTGGGTGTGGACCTGGTCATGGGTGAGCGACCGCAGCAGCGAATAGTCGGCAGACGGCAAACCCAGCCAATCACCGATGGTGATCACCGGCAACTCGTCACCGACCAGCGCGCAGAAATCGGCAGGGCCGTCGCGGAACCGGTCGGCGAGACCGTCCAGCAGTCGCTCGGTGTTCTTTTCGACCGCATGCCGCATGTTCTCCAACGAGGCGCGGTCAAACACATTCCCCAACGGCCGCCGCATCTGCGTGTGATGCGGCGGGTTGAGCATGGGCATGGTGCCACCCATTTGACGTGAAGCAGGGGCACTCCAACGTGCGGCATCCACCTGGCTGGCCCGCCAACTACTGTCGGGCACCAGCCAGTCCCGGCTGCGCAGGATGCGGTGGCACAAGTGGTAGGAGGTCGCCAGGTGCCCGCCCCACGGCGCCGGAACAACTTCACCCATTGCGCGGAGTTCCCGGTAGAAAGGCAAGGGATTCGCCTGTCCCCGGGCCGTCCGCAAACGGGAGAAAAGCGCAACCACGCTACGCCGGTCAACGGGTGCAGCAGCAAGAGCGGGCTCCACGAGCGACTCCGTCTCCAGAAGATCACACAATAATCGCCAGCGCTGCATACCCCCCTGCTTGAACGTTCATGCGAACAAAGGACATCTGCGCTGTCGCAAAGCTCACACCTTCCACCAGTTGAGGAACCCGCTCCACCAACCGCCCCGCCGCCTGCCCTGCTGCTCCTGAGCCGGTGCGCCGGCGGCGGTGGCCGCCCGTCCCGTGCTCGGCGCGGACGGCCGCTGCTCCCGGCGTACCGGGGTGAAGCGGGCGGGCAGCGCATTGAGGGCTCGGTGGAACGGACCGGGCCGCCAGGTCAGGGTCTCCGCAGGCACGCCCAGCTCGATGTCAGGCAGGGCGTTGAGCAGCTTCTCGATCGCCCGGATCGAGATCAGCATGGCCGGGTCCTTGGCCGGGCACGCGTGCGGCCCGGCGCCCCAGGCCAGATGAGCCCGCTTGCTGAAGGTCTGCCGACTGGCGGACAGGCTCGGGTCCGTGTTGGCCGCCGCGAAACTGATCAGGACCGGGCTGCCGGCCGCCAGTTTGCTTCCGCCGACCACCACGTCCTGAAGGGGGTAGTGGGTGGCGTAGTTGGCGATCGGCGGGCTGTTCCAGAGCACCTCGTTGATGGCGTCCTCGACCAGCACCCCGCCGCCGTGATGGCCCGCGCCGAACTGCTCGTCCGACAGCAGCAGCCGCAGCGCGCTGGCGATGATGTTCTGCACGGGCTCGGTGCCGGCACCTATGAGCAGCGCCAGCTGATGGACCATCTCCTCGTCGGTCAGCTTGGACGGGTGCTGCATCATCCAGGACGTGACGTCCTCGCCCGGCTGGGCCCGCTTCAGCGCGACCAGCTCGAACAGGGCACCCGCCATCGCCTCGTTGGCCCGCTCGACATCGATGCCGTCAAACAGGCTGGAGATGGCGATGATCAGCCGGTCGCCGAGGTCCGCCGGGCAGCCGAACAGATCGTTGAAGACCAGCAGCGGCAGCACCTGGGCGAAGTCGGCGATCAGATCGGCCTTGCCGCGGACGCTGAACTGGTCGACGAGATAGGCGGCGACCCGGTCCACATGCCGGCTCACCCGGTGCATGTCTATCTTGGCCAGGCTGTCCGTGACCACCTGACGCAACCTCAGATGCGTCGTGCCGTCGGAGAACATGCTGTTCGGCCGGTACATCATCATCGGCAACACCGGGCTGTCCAGGGGCACCCGGCCCTCGTTGAGCGCCTTCCACCGGCGCGGGTCGCGCGCGAACGTGTCCGGGTTCTGGAGCACCTGAAGCGCCGTCGCGTAGTNCATCATCGGCAACACCGGGCTGTCCAGGGGCACCCGGCCCTCGTTGAGCGCCTTCCACCGGCGCGGGTCGCGCGCGAACGTGTCCGGGTTCTGGAGCACCTGAAGCGCCGTCGCGTAGTCCGTGACGAGGTCGGCCTCGACGCCGGGGGCGAGTTCGACCGGTGCGACCGGGCCGTGCTGCCGCAGGCGCTCGTAGACCGCCTGCGGCGCGGCGGCGAATTCCGGGCCGTGCAGGGACTCCCGCATGCCGTCGGCATGCGCTGGGCAACCCGGCGGCGGAGTCTGGAATTCCGAATGAGATTGCATGCCTGAACTCCTAGTTGAGGCGAGACTGTAGGTAACGGACAAGCGTGATCAGGGAATCCGCCGATGAACGCTCGTCACGTGCATCACAATTGACAACAGGCGTCTCCGGGAGCAGGTCCAGCGCCTCCCGGATCTCGTCGAAGGAATGCTCCGGAGTCCCGTCGAAGCGGTTCACGGCGATGGCGTACGGGATTCCGTAGTGTTCCACCAGGTCCATGACAGGAAACGACTCTTCGAGCCGCTGCGGGTCGACCAGGACGAGTGCCCCCAGCGCCCCGCGCGTCATGTCCTCCCACACCTGAACGAACCGCTGCTGACCCGGCGTTCCGAACAGGTACAGGACCAGCTTCTCGCTGAGCGTGAGCCGACCGAAGTCCATGGCGACCGTTGTCGTCGTCTTGCCGGGCGCACCCCGCAGATCGTCAATTCCCGCGCTTGCCTGCGTCATTACCTCTTCGGTACGCAGCGGCGGAATCTCCGACATCGTGCCGATGAACGTCGTCTTCCCGACGGCGAAGTGCCCGACCACCAGGATCTTCGCCGCGGTCTGCACCGAATTGCGCAGGTACACACCGTCATCCAAAGCGAGCCTGGAGCCCATTCAGCACCTCCTCAAGGATTTGCCGGTCGACAAGCTGAGCGCTGGGGATGGGCGCGCGTGCATAGAGATGGCCCTCCTCGGTGAGATCGGACACCAGAATCTTGACGATCCCCACCGGCAGACCGGTGTGCCCGGCTATCTCGGCGATCGACAGAAAACCCCCGGCGCACAGCTCCAGCACGCGCTGCTTCTCCGGGTCGAGCGGTTTGGTCCGGGGCGGTTCCTGAGCGACGGTGACCAGGGTCAGCAGCGAGAACGCGCTGTCGTCCACGAGGTCGCGACCGTTGGTGATGACGTACGGCCGTACTAATTCCGCTGCTTCGTGTACCAGCTCCGGCTCGTCATCGGTGGTCATGGTTGAATGTTGGCCCTCTCACGAGGTGGGCTGGTGAGCGCCTTGCCGAGCTGCCCGACCAACTGCTGCATACGGAACGAGATTTCCGCCATGTCGACGTCGGGCGATGCCGAGACCGCGAGATAGGCACCTTCACCGGCCGAAATCAGGAAGACCCAGCCGTGGTCGAACTCCACCAGCGTCTGTCGCCACTGCGGTCTCGTGTTCGGACCCGTGCCGCTGCAGAAATCGGCGACCGTGCGGCTCAGCGACTGCATACCGCTCATCGCGGCGGCAACGGTATCGGCGTGGTCCCGGCCGACATCCTTGGAACGGGCCATCAGCAGCCCGTCGGCCGACACGAGAATGGCATGCTGCGCGTCGGGCAATTCCAGAGCACTGTCAAGCATCCACGACAGATCGTAGTTCACTGAACCTCATGCCCTTCACTGCTTGCATTGGTGGAACGGCGGCCCGATTGCGTACCGCGCTGGAATGCGCCCATGGCGGACGCGGTCCGCGCGCTGTCGCGAGCCGGTGTGGGGGTGCCTTCGTCTTCCGTCGGCACGATGGATATGGCACCGCGTCGGCGGCGCTTCGGCAGACCGCCCGCGGTGGTCTCCGGGACGGCCGGACGGCCGGCGTCCGGTCCGCCGAAGTCGGGGGGACCGGGCGCCCGGTGGCGCGGTCCCGGATCCGCGGCAGCCTGCGGACCAGGAGGGTTCTCGGGCGGCAGCGGGGTGGATGCGGCCACGGCAGGCCCCTCCTCGGGCTCGTGCAAGGACGTGAGGAGCTCGTCGGGGAGCAGGACGACCGCGCGCACGCCTCCGTAGGGCGAGGTGGAGTCCACCGAGACCGTGAAGCCGTAGCGGGCGGCGAGCACACCGATGACGGTGAATCCGAACTGCGGCGGATTGCCGAGGCTGGAGACGCTGGCGGAATTCCCGCCGGACAGCAACTGGCCGGCCCGCGCCTTCTCTTCCTCGTTCATGCCGACACCGGCGTCATCGACGATGATGCAGACGCCCTTGGGCACCGGACGGATGTTGATCTCGATGATCGTTTCCGGTGCGGAATAACTGGTGGCGTTGTCCAGCAGCTCGGCGAGTACCAGCGCCACCGGTTCGACGGCACGGTTCACGATGGCGAAATTACTCTGCGATCGGATCTCGACGCGAGTGAAGTGGCGGATACGACCCTTCGCACTGCGGACCACGTCGTAAAGCGAGGCGTCGTTGCGGCGCCGGCCGAGCCAGCCGTCACAGAGCACGGCGATGGACTGGGCCCGCCGGGCGAACTGCGAGTTCATGTGGTCGATGTCCAGCAGGTCCTGCAGGATCTTCTGCTCGCCGTACGTCTCCTGGAGTTTGGAGATCGCCAGCTGCTGCTCGCTCGCCAGTCCCTGCAGGGTCCGCATGGCGGCCTTCAGGGTGTTCTTGGTGGATTCCTCGGCGCGGTCCTTGGCCTCTTCGACGGCCTCCGCATAATGGTCTTCGAGATTGGCGTAGTGCTGCTTTAGCTCAACCTTTTCCCTACTGAGTTCCTTGATCTTCTTGCGGCCGCGAACAATCGCGGTGGCGGCGACTGGGGTACCAGCGATCAAACCCCAGAGCGCTGGATCCTGGAAGTATTGCGTCATGGGACTCTCTTCGGACGACGAGGCCACCAGGTGTCGTGTGCCTGGCAGCGGGCGCATCTTCACGCGCGGTCTCAGACATAGCTGAACGGCCGCGCACAGTCGCCGGCCAGAAAGCCTTTACAGGCCCGGCTAATGGCATAGTTCTCCCCGGGGGTGGCGATTCTCTCAGGCCAATGCGCGGAATTTCCATTTGCCATAGCAGGTGACTACCCGGTTGGCAAGTGCGATGATCTTAGCATCACGCCACAGCGTGAAGTCCAACAGCGATCCGTAACGTTCCGGCACCTGACGGAGATTCAACAAAGCTTCACTTCGGGGCCATTGGCTCCCGGCACCGCCGTCCGGGGCAAGAGGTTGCGCGTCTTCCTGACGGTCCGCTAGCACATCGGACCAGGTCGTAGCGAACGCAATGTGGCGCGAATCCGCAGGGCGGGTCAGCGGTGGGGGACGTCGTGGACGTAAGTGATCTCGCCGCCGCGGACCCTGACGACCCGTACGGTCATCTCGCGGTCGGTGCCCCGGAGGTAGTGGGCCGTGCACTGCGTCCGCGAGCCCTTGATCGCGCGGAGGTCGCGCGCGCACTCAACCGACCGCGGTCCGCGCGGAATCAGCGGAAGCGACAGATGGTCCGAGATCGACCGGGCGACCTCGCGGCGCGGCACGGCGTCGGTCCTGCCGTCCACCTCGCTGGTCGCGTCCCGGTCCCGCAGCCAGAGATTGCCGGCCACCAGTGTTCCCGCCAGCACGGTGGCCGCGGTCAACACCAGCCCGACGATGCGCAGATACCTCACCGCACTCCTTCACCGGTATCGCGAGAGTTCCCTCGTATCGCGAGAGCTCCGGCCGGAACTCCGGCCGGTCACAGGACAATTGTGGCTGATGCCCCGACTTCGGCAACAGCAGGCCGAAGTCGGGGCATCCGGCCCACGACGGCCTGCTCCGGGCGGGGCGTCACACGGACGGCACCGGCCCCAGCATCTGTTCGCTGATCCAGTGCAGCGACTCGGGCATCCGCTGGATATAGGTATGGCCGCTGTGCACGCCGTCCGGTATTTCGTAGAGCGTGGAGTGGATCGGCCCCCGGGCCCCGCCGGTGTAGCCGCTGATGAAGCGCTTCACGTCGGGCACCGCGTCCTCCTTGCTGCCGAGCTCGAAGGCCAGATAGACCTGCGGCCCGCCCCGTGCGGTCAGCTGCCGCGCCAGATGCCGCGGGTCGTTGGCCAGCATCTCCGCCGGGTGCCCCTTCCACAGCGGCGAATCCGGCGCCGTGTCCGGGCCGTTGACGATCGCCGCCTTGAACTTCCGGGGCTCCTTGAGCACCGCCTTCAGCGCGGCGAACCCGCCGGACGACGACCCCATGAAGGCCCAGCCGTCCCGGCTCGCATACGTACGGAAGTTGGCCCGAGCGAAATCCGGCACGTCCTCGGTCAGCCACGTCCCCATCTTCGGCTGCCCCGGGATGTCGCTGCCGTCGTAGTACGTCTTGCGCGGGTTGAGCACCGGCATCACCAGGATGAACGGCAGCGTCTTGCCCTCCTGCGACCACTCCGCGATCCGCTCCTCCAGCGCGAACGTGGCCTCCGCCCAGTAGTTGGACGGATAGCCCCAGGCACCGGGCAGCGCGATCAGCACCGGGAAGGCGCTCTTGGCGTACTTCGGCTGGCCGTACTGGGGCGGCAGCCAGGCCCAGACGTCCCCGGTGTAACCGGACCTGCGGCCGTGCCACCTGGTCCGGATGACGCGGCTGCCGTCGTCCCCCGTCGTACGGAACGTGGTGAACGCCGAGTGGGGGCCGAGGGGCGGCACCATGCCGGGCCGCCCGTTGAGGGCGTCCGCCGCGTGCGCCCGCAGCCGCGGCACGTTCGACGCGTCGACGACGTCCCCCTTCGGTCCGCCACAACCGGCCAGCAGGCCCAGGGCCGCCACGCTCACCGCAGCTCGGACGCGCAGGGACTTCATCGGGACGCTCTCCTCAGGCGCTCGGGGCCGGCCGGGGCACTCCACGCTGCCACCGCGAAACCGGTCGAAAGACACCACCTTAAGATCGGCCCGAACCCTGCCGAGCAGCACCCCCGTCCTTCGTGACCTGGGGTTTACCGTTCCGTGTCGCCAAAAAGACGTACGGGCACGTCAAACGGGCCGAACACGTTTCCCCCTATCGGTGAACCCCATCCGCTGTTTACCGGGCGGTCGGTTCTGGCATCGTGGGCAGTTCCAGGGAAGTGCGCGGCACTGTGCCGTGGTTGGGGATGACCGATGACCGCGTGGGCCGATCACGGGCCGCTGCCCGACGTCGTGGGACGGGCAGTCGAGCACGAGCAGGTAGCCGGACTGCTGGCCGGCGCCGGGCCGATCACGCTCACCGGTCCCGCGGGGGTCGGCAAGAGCGTCCTGGCCAGGGCCGTCCTGGAGGAGCACATCGGGTGGCACGACGGCACGGTGCTCCGGGTCGGCTGCTGGGACGGACTCACCGCGGAGCATCTGACCGCCGCGCTGGTCTCGGCGGCCGGCCTGACCGGCCACCGCACCCCCGAGTCCCTGGCCGCGCACTGCCGCGCACACCGCGCCCTGGTCCTGCTGGACGACTGCGATCCGCTGCTCGACGCCTGCGCGCGGCTGGTACGGCTGCTGCAACGGGCCGATCCGGAACTCCGGATCATGGCCACCGCCCGCCGCCCGCTGGGCCTGCCCGGGGAGCGGGTCGTCGCGCTCGCGCCGCTCCCGGTGACCTTCGGCGAGGGGATCGCCGGGCCGGCCGTGGAACTGCTGGCGGCGCACACCGGCCCCGCCGCACCGGAGCTACTGGTCTCCGTCTGCCGGGCGTTGGAGGGCTCGCCCCTGGCGATCGGCCTGGCCGCGCGGCAGCTGGACCGGATGTCCCTCGCCCGGCTCGCGCGACAACTGGACGCGCACGGTCCGCTGCACTGCTCCGGGCCCGCGCCCACCCGCCGCCACACCTCGCTGCACGCCGCCCACGCCGCCGGGTACGCCCTCTGCTCCCCCCTCGACCAGCAGGTGTGGGCGCGCCTCTCCGTCCTTCCCGGGGACTTCGACCCCTGGCTCGCCGGTTGCGTCTGCACCAGCAGTGACGTTCCTGCAGCCGCCGTCGACGGTGCGCTGGAGCGCCTTCGCACCGCCTCGGTCCTCGAATGCGTACGGGACGCCCAGAGCGCCCTCGACACCGGGGTCACACTGCCGCCGCGCTACCGGCTGCCGCGCGGCGCCCGGGACTTCGGGCGCGCGCGGCTGCGCGCGGCGGGCGAGGAGAACGGGGCGCTGCGCCGCTTCCGGCAGGCGTGCGCGGCGCTCGCGGCCGAGGCCCAGGTCACCTGGCAGGGAACCGGGCAGCAGCTCGCGGTCCGCCTCGTCGAGGACGAACAGCACCATCTCGACGCCGCGTTGACCCGTCCCCCGCTCGACGCCGAGGACGCGCTGAGCGCGCTGGAGATCGCGGTCTCACTGTGGTTCCGGTGGGCGGCCTGCGGATTCCGCTATGACGGACGCGCGCACCTGGACCGGCTGCTGCTCCTCGCGCCGGAGGACACCGCGCTGCGGGCCCGCGCCCTGTGGCTGGCCGGCCACCTCGCGGCGCAGGAGAACGCGCCCGGCGCCGCGGAGCCGCTGCTGGACCAGGCATGGGCGGCGGCCGTGATGCACGCGGACTCGGACGGCCTGGCCCGTATCGCGCACACCCACGGGGTGCTGGCGCTGTACCGCGAGGACACCGCGACGGCCGTGGCCTGCCTGGAAGAGGCGGCCCGGCACACGTCCCGGGACCCCTGGTTCGGACCGGGTCCGGCGCACAGCTGGGCGCTGCTCGCCATCGCCCTCGCCCCCCACGACGCGGAGCGCGCGACGGCGGCGGCCCGCCGGGCCTGGCGCTCCCGCCACTCCGACGGCGACTTCTGGCTGTACTCGACCGTCCTCTACGCCCGCGCCCTCATCGCGCGCGACCACGGAGAGCCGGCGGCGGCCCTGCGGGCCTGCCGCAAGGCGCTGGTGGCGAAGAAGCTGATCGGCGACCCGCTGTTCATCGCGGGGGCCCGCACCATGCTGGCCGGCCTGCGCCGCCAGGTGCGCACCGGGGCACCGGTACGCGATCCCGCTGCCGAACTCCGCTGGTGGCGGCGGACCGGCCCCGGCACCCGCCCCCGGCCGTTCTCCTCCCGGCTGCGGGCGGAGCCGTGAGGAGCGGGGTGCGCCGGGGACCGGCCGCCGGGCACCGTACGTGACGCGGCGACTGCGGTCGGGATGCGCGCGGAGCGGGCCCGCCACATCCTGGAGGAATGAAGCGTGCCCCCGTGATCGTGCATCCGCCGTCCACCGGCGGTCGCCGCGTCACGCTCTACGGACAGGACGTGGGGCGGGCGTTGCGCCGCGGTGACGTGGCCGCGATCCTGCGCCGGGCCGGTTTCTCCAGCGCGCGATTCGTCTGGGACGACGCGGGTGTCATCGAGTGGCGCGAGGGTGGACCGGACATCTGGCAGATGCCCTGACGCCCGGCGACCGCGTCGGCTCAGTCGGCGGTCGCCGCGACCGGGGACGCCGCTTCCGCCTCCGCCGCCTCGCGCGCCGCGGCGGCCTTCTTGGCCCGTTGCTTCACCAGCAGGAACGAGCCGATGCCGAACAGCACCGCGGCCACCAGCCCCCACGTAGAGAAGCTCTTGAGCCAGGACTCGGCGACCATGCCGACGGTGTAGATCAGCGCAGTGGTACCGCCCGCCCAGATCACCCCGCCGAGGACGTTGGCGATCAGGAACTTCCAGTACGGCATCTTCAGCACACCGGCGAGCGGGCCCGCGAAGATGCGCAGCAGCATGACGAACCGGCCGAAGAAGACCGCCCACATACCCCACTTGTCGAACTTCGCCTCGGCCATGGCGACATGGTCGGGACCGAAGTGCTTGGGGAACTTCCGGCCGGCCCAGTCCAGCAGCGGCTTGCCGCCCTTGCGTCCGATCAGGTAGCCGATGGAGTCACCGACGATGGCGCCGACGGATGCGCAGGCGCCGAGGACGAACGGGTTGATGTGGTCCTGGGTCGCGGCCAGGATCGCGGCGCTGACGAGGACGATCTCACCGGGGAGCGGAATGCCCACACTCTCCAGTCCGATGACCACCCCCACCAGGAGGTAGACGCTCAGGGCCGGTACCGTCGCCAGCCATTCCTGGATGTGCAAGGCCGCTTCCTCCGCTGATGTTGGGCCCCCGCGGGCCGTTGCCCGGTGCCGGTGCCACCGAGTCGGTCATTCCCCCGGCGCGCCGTACCGGCGCGCCCGGGAAGCGTACTCGATCGGTCCGGCCGGACGACGGATCCGATGGGGGACGGGGGGAATCCCGTATGGCGCGTGCATCTGTCTGCCGATGCATCTCTTCAGCAAGACGCCGCCACCCCCGCGGAGGTTCATCGCGCGGGCCACTTATCCCGCGCTGACCTGCCGCGCACTCACTTGTTGGGACGCAGCGTCCACACGATGGTCATCTCGCCGGTGACCGCGCCATCGCTGTCCCGGGTGATCAGCACCTTCACTGGGAACTCCGGGCGCTCCCCGGCGTCCAGCTCGGCGACCACGTCGGCCACCGGGCGGCCCAGCTCCGCGGTGGCCGTCACCGGCCCCATGGCGAGCTTCTTGTAGCCGATCTCGGCCCCCACGGCGAGCGGCACCGCGCGGCCGAGCTGGTTGCCGAAGGCCGTCATCACGATCGCGCCGCTCGCCGACTCGGCGAGGGTGAACATCGCGCCGGCGTGCGGGCCGCCGACGTGGTTGTGGAAGTCGGGCTGGTCGGGCATGCGGACCACGGCACGCTCGACGGTGGTCTCGGTGAACTCCAGGTTCAGGGTGCGGACCATCGGCACGGATGCCGCCATCATTTCGCCGATCGACGGCAGGGTCTCTGAGGACATGGCGTCATGTTACCTATCGGTAGCTTAGCTGTGAAGAGGTCCCCGCGACCGGCTACGGCGTGCGCGACCTGCCGGCCGGCGCGGCGGATCCGGCGCACCGGCGAGGCGGGCTCCGGCCTCCCGTACCCGTCCGAAATTCGCTGCCGTACGCCACCCCGCCCGCCTATCGTGGGCTGCCATGGGGCCGGGGCGAGCGCACTTCGAGGACAGGCAGCACCACCGGGGCGGGCGACACCAGGGGCGCGGACGGTCCGCAGACCCGCAGGCGCGCTCTTGTTAAGGGCCCGACCGCCCTGGGCGGGGCGCAACTTCCTGCTGCTCAGCGCCGCCACCGTGGTCGCCGGCCTCGGCAGCAACGGGGCGCTGATCGCGACCTCCTTCGCGGTGCTGGGCGCCGGCGGTTCCGCCACCGACGTCGGGCTGGTCTCCGCGGCCCGCATGGTCCCGCTCGTCCTCTTCCTCCTCCTCGGCGGCGCGATCGCCGACCGGCTGCCCCGGCACCGGGTGATGGTCGCCGCGAACAGCGTCAACTGCGTTTCGCAGGGCCTGTTCGCACTGCTCGTCCTGGCCGGCGAGCCCCGGCTGTGGCAGATGGCGCTGTTGGCCGCGGTGGGCGGCACGGGGCAGGCGTTCTTCGCGCCGGCCGCCGAGGGCATGCTGCTCTCCAGCGTCTCCGGGCAGGATTCCGGGCGCGCGTTCGCGGTGTTCCGTATCGGCGTGAACGGCGCCACCATCGGCGGCGCGGCGCTGGGCGGTGCCCTCGTCGCCGCCGTCGGCCCGGGCTGGGTGCTGGCGATCGACTCCGCCGCCTTCGCCGTGGCGGGAGCGCTGCGCGGCTTCCTCGACGTGAGCGGTGTTCCGGCACGCGCTCCCAGTAGCGGCGTGCTCCACGACCTGCGCGACGGCTGGCGCGAGGTCGCCGGCCGGCCCTGGCTGTGGGCGATCGTGGTGCAGTTCTCCATCGTCAACGCGGTCGTCATCGCGGTCGAGTCGGTCTACGGTCCGCTCGTCGCCAGGGAACAGCTGGGCGGCGCCGGGCCCTGGGGGCTGGCGATCGCCGCGTTCGGGGCGGGCACCGCCGGCGGCGCCCTGCTGATGACCCGCTACCAGCCGCGCCGGATCCTCCTCGCCGGCACCCTGTGCGTCTTCCCGCTCGCCCTGCCGTCCGCCGCCCTCGCCATCCCGCTGCCGACGGCCGGGCTGACGGCGGTCCTGTTCGGCAGCGGCGTCTCGATCGAGGTCTTCGCGGTGACCTGGATGCTCGCGCTCCACCAGGAGATACCGGAGGAGAAGTTCTCCCGCGTCTCCTCCTACGACTGGCTCGGCTCGCTGGCCATGGTCCCGGTGGCCACCGCGCTGGCCGGCCCCACCCAGGACCTCGTGGGACGGCCGGCCGCCCTCTGGGGGTGCACGGCACTGGTCGTGCTCCTCACCGCAGCCGTCCTGTGCGTACCGGACGTCCGGCGCCTGACCCGCCGTGCGGCCACCGTCGCGGAGGCGGGCGGCGACGGGGCGGGCGACCGGGACGGAGCGCGGATCACCCCACGCTGAACGCACCGTCCGGTGGCACTGGTGACGCGACCGCGTCGGCATCCCCCACAGGCGCCGCGTCCGCGATCAGCCGCCGCAGCGCCTTACCGTGCTCGACGCGCGCCGGGAAGGGGTCGCCGGCCGCCCGCCGGGCGAGCTCCGCGACCGGGATCTCCGCCGGCGAGGCGACCAGTACCGCGTTGCCGAAACGGCGGCCGCGCAGCACGGACGGCTCGGCGATCAGCGCGAGATGCGGGAACACCGCGGCGAAGTTGGCGAGTTGGCCGCGCAGGAAGGCGAACGGCACGCCGTCGGCGAGGTTCGCCGCGTAGCAGCCGTGCGGGCGCAGCACCCGTGCGGCGGCGCGCGCGTACTCGACCGAGGTGAGGTGCGCGGGCACCCGCGCACCGCTGAAGACATCCGCCACGATCACATCGGCGCTGTCCCGCGGCGCCGCCTCCAGCGCCGCCCGGGCGTCGCGCGCGTGCAGCGCGATACCGGAGCCGTCCGGCACCGGCAGCTCGTCGGCCACCAGCGCGAGCAGCCCCCGGTCGGCGTCGACCACGTCCTGCCGGGAGTGCGGGCGGGTCGCGGCCAGGTAGCGGGGCAGGGTCAGGGCTCCGCCGCCGAGGTGCAGGACGTCCAGCGGCTCACCGGGAGCGGCGGCCTCGTCCAGGACGTGTGCGAGCCGGCGCACATACTCGAATTCGAGGTGTGTGGGTGCGTCGAGATCGACGTACGACTGCGGCGCCCCGTCCACCGTCAGCAGCCACGCGCGGGGCCGGTCGACATCCGGCAGCAGCTTGGCGGTGCCGTGGTCCACGGTCCGGGTGAGGGGTATGGGCTCGGACTCGGGGCCGGGCCGGTGTGTTGCGTCGTCCACCGGGCCATTGTGCCCGGTGGGTGTGGCCGGGTCGGGGCGCGTGCACGGAACGGGGCCGGTGCGGCCGATCGTCGTGATCGGCCGCACCGGCCCCGCCGGCCGTGCTCAGTCCTCGACGGTGCGCACCGTGCCCGCGCCGACCGTGCGGCCACCCTCCCGGATGGCGAAGCCGAGGCCCGGCTCCAGGGGCACCTCGCGGCCCAGTTCGACCGCGGCGGTCACCGACTCGCCGGGGCGGACGACTGCCCGCTCACCGAGGTCGAGGTCGCCGACCACGTCCGCGGTCCGGATGTAGAACTGCGGGCGGTAGCCGGTGGACACCGGCGTACGGCGCCCGCCCTCCTCCGTGGAGAGGAGGAACACCTCGGCGGTGAAGCGGCGCCGCGGAGTGACGCTGCCGGGAGCCGCGATCACGAATCCGCGGCGCACCTGCTCGCGGTGCACCCCGCGCAGCAGCAGCGCGACGTTGTCCCCGGCCTCGGCGGACTCCATCGGCTTGCCGAAGGTCTCCAGCCCGGTGACGGTCGTCTGCAGCGCCTCCCCGCCCAGTACGGCCACCTGCTCGCCGCACCGCACCGTGCCGCGCTCGACGGCTCCGGTGACGACCGTGCCGCGCCCGGTGATGGTCAGCACGTTCTCGACCGGCAACAGGAACGGCGCGTCCACATAGCGCTCGGGCATCGGGACGTAGGTGTCCACGGCGTCCAGCAGCGCGTCGATCGCCGCCGTCCAGTGGGGGTCGCCCTCCAGGGCACGCAGTCCGGAGACCCGCACCACGGGGACGTGCGCACCGTCGTAGCCGTGCGCGTCGAGCAGCTCGCGCACCTCCAGCTCCACCAGGTCGGTCAGCTCGGGGTCGCCGGCGTCGGCCTTGTTCAGGGCGACGACGATGTGCCGAACGCCCACCTGCTTGGCGAGCAGCACGTGTTCGGCGGTCTGCGGCATGATCCCGTCGAGCGCGGAGACGACGAGGATCGCGCCGTCGAGCTGCGCCGCGCCGGTCACCATGTTCTTGATGAAGTCGGCGTGGCCCGGCATGTCCACGTGGGCGTAGTGCCGGGTGCCGGTCTCGTACTCGACGTGCGAGATGTTGATGGTGATCCCACGGGCGGCCTCCTCCGGGGCCCGGTCGATCCGGTCGAACGGAACGAACGTGCCGCTCCCCCGGTCGCTGAGGACCTTGGTGATGGCGGCGGTGAGCGTCGTCTTGCCGTGGTCGACATGGCCCATGGTGCCGATGTTCAGATGCGGCTTGGTGCGTACGTATGCCGTCTTGGGCATGGTGTTCTTCCTCGCAACACTGCGGTGAGAACGGCGCGGTGGCGCCGTGGGGACCCCTGAGCCGCTCCGACCCTCCCCTTGCGGGGTCCGCCGGACGATCCGGAGAGGGTCAGGTTCGGGCGCCGTCGGCCACGGCGGCGGCCGGGACGACTGCCGCGACGGTGGCGGCTGCGGCACTCGCCGCGGCCTCGGCAACTGCGGAGAGGAAGACGACGGCAGCCTTCGGCGCGTCCGCGACTGCGGACGACAGCGAGGGGAAGGCGTGCCGGAACATGCGTCATATGGTGCCGGGTTGGGGCCGCCGCGTCGAACGATTTACCCGGCCGACGGAAGCGGTTTCGGTGCCATGCCGCCCGGATTACGGCCGGTCGCCACCTTGGTCGGTTACGCTCCCGGGATGCTCGAACCCGCCGCAACGCCCGACGGCCTCACCGCGCGCGGCAGGCGCGTGCTGCTCTCCCCCTGGTCCCGGCTGGTCCTGTTGCTGGTCCTGCTGGCCTGCGCGGCGGTCGCGATGGTGCTGTGGCATCCGCAGCGCCTGCTGGCCGGCGGCTGGCCCGGGCAGCTGTCCGGGCCGACCGCCCTGGTGGTCTTCGCCCTGGCGTACGGCGTCTGCACCACCGCCTTCGTCCCGCGCCCGGTGCTCAACCTCGCCGCGGGTGCCCTCTTCGGGGGCCAGGGCGGGACGGCTACCGCGCTGGCCGGTACGGTGCTGGGCGCCGCGCTGGCCTTCGGGCTGGGCCGACTGCTCGGCCAGGACGCGCTGCGCCCGTTGCTGCGGGCCCGCTGGCTGACCGCCGCCGACCGGCAGCTGAGCGAACACGGCTTCCGCTCGATGCTGGCGATCCGCCTCTTCCCCGGGCTGCCGTTCGCGGGCACGAACTACTGCGCCGCGGTCTCCCGGATGCGCTGGTCGTCCTACCTCCTGGCGACGACCCTGGGCAGCATCCCGAACACCGCGGCCTACGCCGTCGCCGGAGCCCGGGCCGCGACGCCCACGTCACCGGCGTTCCTGCTCTCCATGGGCTTCATCGCGGTCAGCGGCCTGGCCGCACTGGCCGTGGCCTGGTACAAGCGCAAGGCGCTCCGCGGAAGCGGACAGTGACGCCGAGCGTGCGACCGGCGGCCGTCACGACGCGGACGCCCCCGCGCGGTTCGCTATGTGGGCGGGCGGCACCGCGCCCTCGGCGAGCAGCGGGTCCGGCTCCGGAGTTCCCCATTCCGTACGCAGCGGCAGCACCCCGGCCCACAGCCCCAGTTCGACGTCGGGGCCGTCGCCGTCGTCCGGCGCACCGGTCCTGAGCTTCACGGACGCCTCGTCGAGCGAGAGCGCGAGCAGCGCCGTGGCGGCCAGCTCCCGGCGGTTCGGCCGCCGGGCGTAATCCCACTGGCCGGGCGCGGACTGCTCGGTGAGGCAGCGCAGTCCGGCGAGTTTCTCGTCCTCGTCGGTGACCGGGCGCGGCACCCCGTAGACCATCGCGCTGCGGTAGTTGACCCCGTGCTCGAACACCGAACGGGCCAGGACCAGGCCGTCCACATGGGTCACCGTCACACAGACCGACGCCCCCGGGGACGCCACCAGGCTCCGGCTGGCAACCGAGCCGTGGAAGTACAGCGTCGTGCCGTCCGACCCGTAGACGGTGGGCACCACCCTCACCGTCCCGTCGACCGTCACCCCGAGATGGCAGACGAACCCGGCCGCCAGTACGGCATCGAGCTCGGCGCGGTCGAGGCTGCCCTGGTCGCGCAGCCGGCGGTGCCGGGTCCGCTCGGTTACGGGCAGCGCGGGGCCGGGGACGGAGCGGCGCGCGGTCATGGCGGTCTGCCGTTTCTGGGGGCCGGGAGCGGGCTGCGCACGGGATGGGCAGCCCGGAAAGAACACCCCTCAGGCTACTGATTCCACACCATTCAGGCGAGATATATAACTAAATTCGTTGAGAGCAGGCACTACAGCAACTAATTCCTTAAACACCTCGACGTCAGTCCACAGCCCGACCGCCGCCGGACCGTCGTCCGGGCTAGGAGCTGAGGTGGTACTGCGCCCACGGCTGGTGGGACGGTACGGACTCCTCACGGGCGGGCGCGATGGTGCCCCACGGGGCGAGCGCGCTGTCCCATTCGGACGAGAGGGCGGCGACATCGGTAACGGACTCACTTGACGGCATCGCGCCCGAATGCCAGGCGGCAGCCATCTGGTGGGCGGTGGGTGCGGAGTTCCAGGAGGCCGACTGTTGGGCGGGGATGGTGAATTCGGCCTCATGGACATCGCCGGGGCCCCGGCGGTGGCGGCCCGCATGAGACTCCACCGGGCCGGGATAGAAGCGCCCCTGCGCCGAGAGCTGCTGCGCGCGGGTGACCAGGCGCGTGAGATCGAGGCCGAATTCGGAGGCCAGCTCCCGCAGATCCACCCCGGTCTGCCAACTCCCGATCAGTACGGCGTCTATAGCGGGCGACCAGTTCTGGTCCGTCGCGCCGAAGCCGGTATCGCGCGCCGTGGCGGTTTGGCGGGTCGCCGTGGACGCGGCCGAAGAGGAGAAGTCCGCGGACTGATCGGGCGCCGGGGACGGCTCCTCCGGCTCACGGGGCTGCACCGGAGGGGTGGTGAGCAACTCCTCGGCGACGGCCCGGGCGTCGTCCTTGCCCACTGTGCGCCGGGCGATACGCACTTCCCGTTCGTTCAGACCGAACAACCCGGCCACGGCGCCCGTGCTGCCCACCGTCACCGCAAACGCCGCCAAAATCCGCGAGCGGTCGGCCTGCGCCTCGTCAAGTCTGGCCTGTGCCTCACGCACACGTTCGTCACCCAGACAAAACGCCTCTGCCAGCACAGCGTTCCGGTCCCACAATTCTCTCGGATCCATACTCAGACAACGCCCCTTCCGTCGGAGGTGATCCGATCTGTCGCTGCAAAGCACCCCAAAGCACCCATCGAACCACCAAATGACAATCACGTCGCAGCTCAACGGGCCCGGCCGCACGGAAGATGATCTTGCGTGCGGGCTGATTGTCAGCGCCGCGCGCTACCGTCGGGATCAGTCGAACTTCCGTGTCCGCGCAGGGTGTTCAGGGGGGACCATGGCTCGGTTTCAGGTTCGGGATCAGGCAGGGCACGCGCGCCGGAGCGCCCGCACGGCCCGGTGGGGTCGCTACGGAGCGTCAGGGTGCGGCAGGCCGATCGGGTTGGGGAAGGGGAGGACGTCGGCGGCCAGAACGCGGCGGACGAGGGGCTCCAGCAGTTCCATGAGGCCGTCGGCCCGCGCGGGGGACAGCGAGCGGAGCAGCCGCGCGGCGAGCCGGTCGGTCTCCTCCTCGATGCGGGTGCGCTCGCGCAGCCCGGACGCGGTGGCGCCGCCGTGGGCGTCCAGGAGGCCGCGGGTGCGGAGGCGGTCCGCCGCTGCCGCCCACTCCTCCTCGGTCCAGCCGCGGTCCTCCCGGATGGTCTCCTTCGGCACCCGGCCGGAGGCGGCGGTGAGGACCAGGGCCTCGCAGCCGTCGAACTCCCGGTCGGCGAGCACGGAGAGATGCGCATCGCCCCGGAACTCCCGCAGGGTGGTGGTCAGTTGCCACAGCCGCTCCACGGGGTCCGCCTGGCCGCACAGCGCGCGGTTGGCGGCGAAGAGGGGGCGCGCGGTGGCCGGTGCGTCGTCGACGAGCCCTTGGAGCGCGGGCAGCAGTGCGGTGGCCGCCCGGTCCAGGTCCGGGTCGATCCGCCGCAGGGCGTGTGCGGCGCGCCGGCCGCGCTCGTCGAGGACGTGCGCCGGGCCCGCGGTGCTCCAGGCGGCGGGCAGCGCGCGGGCGACCATCCCCGGGGCGAAGACGCCGAGGACGGCCGTGGCGGCCGCGGGCTCCACGGCTCCCAAGGGGGCGGTACGGGAGGCGAAGTAGCCCATCCAGAAGCCTTTGAGGCCGAGGGCCTTGCCGAGGGCCCGACAGCCGTCGTCGAAGTAGCAGACGGCATGCAGGGGTTCGGTCCTCAGCCAGAGCGCACGGGCCTGCCGGGCCGCGGTCGGCTGCGTGGACTGCTCCATGGACGGCTCCCTCGGCGACGCTCGGCCCCTCTTGGACGGCCCTGACCGCTCACTGCACCGCACGCTAACGCGGTCGGTCCGGGATCGCACGGGGCGGTGCGCACGGCCGGGACGTAAAGATCGCGGTGAACGGGCGAGCCGGGGCCCGGGACCACCGGCCGGACATGGCCGGGCCGGGCGGGCACGGAGCCCGTCCCGGCGTCATGTGGGGAGAGGGAGACGGGGATGCAGGGGATGCACGGGATGCAGGGGAAGCCTGCGGCGGGGAATGCTCAGATCGTCGATGCCGCGCTGGAGCGCGTGGTGGCCGGGTACGTCTTCCCGGAGCGGGCGGCGGAGCTCGACGCGGCGATACGGGGCCGGCTGGCCGTCGGCGAGTACGACGGGCTGAGCGGCCCGGCGCTCTGCGAGACGGTGACCGCGCACCTCCAGGAGGTCTGCGCGGACAAGCACCTCCGGCTGCTGTGGCAGGACGAGCCGCAGTCCGTGGACCCGGCGGACGACGACGCCGGACGGGCGGCGTTCCTGGCGCTGCTGCGGGCCGAGAGCCAGGGGATCCGCCGCGTGGAGCGGCTCGACGGGAACGTGGGCCGGATCACCGTCCGGTGGATCGCCGACGCCGGTGAGGGCGGCCGGGCGATCGGCGCGGCGATGGAGCTGGTCGCGCACACCCGCGCGCTCCTCCTCGACCTGCGGGAGTGCCAGGGCGGCTCCCCCGCGGGCGCGGCCTTGTGGTGCAGCTACTTCTTCCCCGACGGCGACGTGCATCTCAACGACTTCTACGAGCGCTGCACGGACTCCGTCCGCCAGTACTGGACCACCGCGCATCTGCCCGCGCCCCGCTATCCGGACCGCCCGGTGTACGTGCTGACCAGCGCGACCACGTTCTCGGGCGGGGAGGACGTGGCGTACACCCTGCAGGCGCTCGGGCGCGCGGTGGTCGTCGGCGAGACGACGCGGGGCGGTGCGCACCCGACCGGGCGGCATCCGGTGACGGAGCACATCACGGTCACGGTGCCGACCGCGCGGACCGTCAACGCGGTCACCGGGACCAACTGGGAGGGTGTCGGCGTCCGGCCGGACCGGGCGGTGCCGGCGGAGCGGGCACTGGAGGCGGCGTACGCGGAAGCACGAGGGGCCGGTACCTAGCCGCTCAGGGCGGCGCCTGACGGGGCGAGGGGTGCGCGGCGGGGCGGCGCCAGGGTCTGTCCGGTGGGTCGGGGCGCGGACCCTGCCATGGCCCAGGCCCTAAGGGCGTCCGCCGGCGCCGAAGCCCGAGTCCCAGGACCACAGGTGGGTGCAGTTCGGGCACTGGAGGTGCAGCAGGCTGCCGTGGTTCGACAGCAGGTAGCGCCAGTGGTCGCCGCAGGTGCGGCCGTCGTCGCAGGTCCCGCACCCCTCGTGGTCCTGGCAGCGAGGGCAGGGGACCCAGGCCCGGCGGCCGATGTCGGCGGTGGGGTCGAGTGGCAGCATGCTCAGCCCTGCCCGGCTGCCGGCAGCACGCCGGCGGCGACCAGCAGGTCGTAGGTGGCCTGCTGCTCGGCGTCCAGGCCGGAGTAGAGGAGTCGCTGGGCGTCCGTCTCGCCCGTCATCGCCTCGATGGGGTCCCAGGTGTCGCCGAGCGCCGCGAGCACCTCGGCCCGCCGCCGTGCTTCGTGGCCGGTGAGGTCGAGCTCGAAGATCCCGGACGCGCCGTCCCCGGATATGCCGGATACCGAGGAGGTGTCGAACATCCCGGAGGTCCCGGATATCTCGGCGGGCTGGTGGTCCGGGGTGTTGCGGTCGTTCATGGTGCGCTTCCTGTACCACGTGCGGACGATTCGGACGAGTACCCCCGATCGGACGTGTTTACCAAGTCGGGCGGCACTGAGGAAGCGTCAGACGGGGGGCTCCACCGGTTGAGGTGGACAGGAGGGCCGCATATCAGGGGCAGCGGGGCCGGGGAGGCACCTCGAAGTGACGGATGTCATCTCCCGCGAGCGACTTCAGGCGCCACCGGGACCCCGCCGGTCCGCGTGTCGGCGGTGGTGCTGCCCGGTGCTCGGCGCCGGGGCGGGCAGCCGCCGCACCGCGACCGCCGCGGCGTCGTCGGTCAGCCGGCCGTTGGTATGCGCCAGCAGATCCTCGCGCAGCCGGCGCAGCACCTGCCGGGGGCTGCCGGAGCTCCAGGTGCCGGCGCGCTCGGCCAGCGGGTAGAAGTCGCCGTCGCCGTCGCGCGCCTCGGTCACACCGTCCGTATAGAGCAGCAGCAGGTCTCCGGGCTCGAAGGGGAAGGTCTCGACCTCGTAGTCGGGGGCTCCGGGGAGGCCGCCGAGGCCGACCGGCAGGGCGGTCCGCTCGACGTCCAGGGTGATCGCCCGCCCCTCGCGCAGCAGGAGCGCGGGCGGATGGCCGCAGCTGATCGTGCCGAGTTCGTGCAGCCGGTCGGGGATGTCGAAGAAGGACACGGTCGCGAAGGTCTCTTCGGCGTCGGGCGCGTGGACCGCGGCCGGTGCGGCCCGCTCGGCGGCGGGGGCGGGGTCACCGGCGGACGGGGTGGTGCGGCGCGGGCGCGGGTAGGCGTTGCGCCACTGGCTGTTGTCCCAGCGGACGGCGCCGTCGAGGTGGCGGGCGAGGTTGGGGAGGGTGGCCTGGCGGTGCGCCGCCGCGCGGAAGGCGCCGAGGAGCAGGGCGGCCTGGCTGTACGCGGGGAGGCCCTTGCCACGGACGTCGCCGATGATCAGCCGGGTGCTCTGGGCGGTGCGGGCCGCGGCGAAGAGGTCGCCGCCCATCTCCGCCTCCTCCTCGGCGGGGAGGTAGATCGAGGCGATCTCCAGATCCCCGCTGCGCTCGGGCAGCGGCCGGAGCAGCACCTTCTGGGCCACGGCGGCCACCGAGCGGGTCTTGACGAGCTGCCGCTCGTAGTGTTCGCGGACGACGGTGAAGACGAAGAGCAGCGCCGCGACGACGATCAGCGAGCCGATCTGGGCGTAGAGGTTCTCGGTGAACAGGGCGTGGCGCGCGATGCCGATGCCCACCTGGGCGGCGACCGCCAGCGCGCCGATCATGGCCGTCGGACCGGGCCCGGCGAGGGCCGCGGTGATCGCCGGGGCGGAGACGAGCAGGGGTCCCAGGTGGATGTCGGCCGGCGAGAGGACGTCGGCCAGGCAGACCGCGACGATCAGCCCGATCGGGATCAGCATCAGGGCATGGCTCGGCTGCGGACGTCGTCCCAGCTGCGTCAGCCGTGGAAAGGGCATGCATCATGTTTGCACTGCTTCACGAGAAATGCCCGTATGGCCCCGAATGGTCGGGTCCCTCGTCGGCGACGGCCGGGCGATGTCGCACCGAGCGTGATGTCGCACCGAGCGTGCCGGGGTGTCCCGCCCCTGTGTGCCGGGGGTGTGGCACCGAGCCCGTACGGGACCGGGGAAGCCGTTCCCGGATGCCCGGCCGGCCCCCGCTGCTGCCCGCCTCTCCCGGCTTGACTCTCACACCGGTGTGAGTGTTTAGCGTCAGGCCATGACTATCGAGCGCACACTCCCCCGCCCCCGCCTCGACGTGCTGACCCGGGGCAGCGGTCCGGCTCTCCTGCTCGCCCATGGGGCCGGCGGCGGGATCGAGGGGAACTTCGGGCTGGTCCTGGACGACCTGGCGGCCGACCACAGCGTCGTCGGGCCGCACTATCCGGGGGCCGGGGGCACCCCCGTCGCCACGGATCCGATGGAACTCGACGATCTGGCCGACCAGTTGGCCGCCTCCGCGGTCGCGGCCGGGCACCAGCGGTTCGCAGTGCTCGGCGAGTCGCTGGGCACCGCCGTCGCTCTGCGTACCGCCACCCGCCATCCCGAGCGGGTCACCTCGCTCGTCCTCACCGCGGGGTTCGCGGTCGCCGACCCGGTCCTGGCGCTGACCGCCGAACTGATCCGGACGCTCGGACGGGCCGGCGAGTGGTCGGCGGTCGCCCGGCTCGCCGTCGTTTCCTGCCGGTCGCCGGAGCAGTTGGCCACCACCCCGCCGGCGGCGCTGGACGCCGCGGTCGCGCGGGCCGCCGCGCGGATGCCGCCCGGGATGCTCGACCACTTCGACCTGGTGTCACGGGTCGACGTCCGCGACGACCTGGCACGGGTGGCGGTGCCGACCCTCGTCGTGGCGCCCCTGGGCGACCGGCTGGTGCTTCCCGAGAGCTCGCGCCGGCTGGCCGACGGGATTCCCGGCGCCCACCTCGCCGAACTGCCCGGCGCCGGGCACCTCCTGAGCGAGCCGGACCGCGCGGTGTGGCTGCGGCTGGTGCGGGAGTTCCTCGCGGGCGTCGCGTAGCGGAGGGGCGGCGGGCGGGTGCCGGCGACGTCAGTCCGGCCGCTCCGCCGCCTCTCGGCGCAGCGCCGCGATGAGCAGGTCGAGGGCCGGCTCCACGGCCGAACCGGCCATGCGGGGAAGGTGGTTGCGCACCCGGTGCAGGCTGGGGTACGCGTCGGCGGGCAGGCCGCCGTACGCGGCCTGCCAGGCGTACTCGTCGGCGGCGCGCTGGGCGGGAGCCAGCCGCAGCACACCGGCGTCCAGGGCCGCGTGGCCGAGGGCGGTGTCCACGAGGGCGTGGTAGTGGCGGACGGCGGAGGCGGCGTCGAACCCGGCCTGGAGAAGCAGGCCGATGCCCGTGTCGACGGCGCGCTGCTCGTGCGGCCGGCCGGTGACGCGCACGGTGCTGAAGACCGCTACCTGGGGGTGGCGCAGCGCGGAGCGGTAGGCGCGCAGGGCCAGTTCCCGCAGGTCGGCGGCCCAGTCGCCGCTGGTCGTGAAGCCCTCCATGGACTCGCCGATGAGCCGGTCGGCGAGCGCGAGGAACAGGTCCTCGGTGTTGCGGAAGTAGCGGTAGACGGCGGAGGGATCGGCCCCCAGGGCCGCACCCAGTTTCCGTACGGTGAACGCCTGCGCCCCGTGCGCGTCGATCAGTTCGCGTGCCGTGTCCACGATGAGGTCGGCGGACAGGACCACGCCCGCACTGGTCGGCCGGCGCCGTTTGCGCTCGGCCGGTACGCGTTCGCCGCCGGTCATCCCCGTCCCCGTTCCGCCGCGGTGTGCTCTGGATGCCGCCCTCGGCCCGGCCCTGGTGCGGGCCTGCCGGTGCCGGGCCAGTAAATCACCCACTTACGTCAACAGCGTTGACACAACCCTGCCGGGGCGGTTTCATCGGCGCACCGGTCCCCACCCCGGGCCCGCGTCGCCGGCCGCGCCCACGCCCGCCACACCTGCCCACCCCTGCGTCCGCGCCCCGGCCCCTCCCCCTTCCCCCCCTTCCGCCGCCCGGCCCACCCGTCCAAGGAGTGAGTGCCATGCCCGCCGCAGTTCCCCCTGGAGCACCTGAGTCCCCGGCGCCCGCAGCACCCGCGCCCCCCTCCGGCCCACGTCGGGATCCCGGCCCGCCCGGGACGTTGCGCCGCTCCCTGGGGGTGCGCGACGGCCTGGCCATCGCGGCGTCGAGCACCGCCGCCACGACGAGCCTCGGCATCGGCATGGGCTCCCTGGCCGCCTGCACCGGCCGGCAGACCCCGGCGCTGTTGCTGCTGGCCTTCGTGCCGATCCTCGGCATCGCGCTGTCCTACGCGCGGCTCAACCGCACCGAGCCGAACTGCGGCAGCGGCTACACCTGGGTGGGCCGCTCGATAGGTCCCTGGCCCGGGTTCCTGACCGGGTGGGTGGTGCTGGTGGGCAACGTGATCTTCATGGCGTACACCGGTGCCGTCACCGGGTCCGTCGTGCTCCAGTTCCTGAACAAGGCGGGGCTGCGCAGCGTGCTCGGGGTGCGGCTCGATCCGGCGTCGACCGGTGTCAGCACCGCGGTCGGCCTGGTCGCGCTGGTCGCCGTCACCGTCACCGCCGTCACCGGCGTACGGGCCGCGACCCGGCTCCAGTTGTGGCTGCTGGTCTTCGAGTACGTGGTGCTGCTGGGGTTCTGCGGCGTCGCACTGGTCGGCGGCGACCAGCCGTTCAGCCTGTCCTGGCTGGATCCGTTCGCGATCGGCTCACCGCGGGCGCTGGCCCAGGGGATGGTGCTCGCGGTGTTCTTCTACTGGGGGTGGGACGCGGCGTACAGCGTCAACGAGGAGACCCGGTCCGCCTCCGACGCGGCGCGCGGCGGGCTGATCGCGCTGGTCGCGATGCTGGGGCTGTTCCTCGTCGGGGCGTTCGCCTTCCAGCGGGTGATGAGCACCGGCGAACTGCTGCGCAACGGCCCGCAGGCGCTGACCTTCCTGGGCAGCCGGCTGGCGCCGGAGCCGTGGGCCTCGCTCCCGCTGGCCGCGCTGATGTGCTCGGCGTTCGCGTCCCTCCAGTCCAGCGTCATTCCCACCGCGCGCGGCGCGCTGGCGATGGCCCGGGACCGGACGCTGGGGCCGGTCTGGCAGCGCGTGCACCCGCGCTACGGATCGCCCGCCGTCGGCACGCTGCTGATCATGTCCCTCGCCGCGCTGCTCGCCGTACTCGCCGTCGGGATCCCCCAGCTCAACGACATGATCCTCACCGCGGTCAACTCCATCGGCCTGACCGTGGCCCTGTATTACGGACTCACCGCGCTGGCCTGCGCGGTGCGCTTCCGGGAGAGCCTGCGCGCGGGGCCGGTCCGGGCGCTGTGCGACGTGGTGGTGCCCGCGGCGAGCGCGCTGACGCTGTTCGGCCTCGGCGGCTACCTGGTGTGGGACTACGCCACCATGAGCGACCACTTCGCGGCCCGTCCGGACAACGGCTGGTTCCTGCTCACGCTGCCCACCGCCTTCGTCCTGCTGGGGCTGGCGGTGGCGGCCTGGGCGAAGTGGGTGCGCCGGGCCCCGTACTTCCGCACCGGGTGGGGGACCGACGCGGACGCGATCAGCCTGCCGATGGACGGCGGCGGTGCCGGGCGGGCCCCCGCACCGTCCGAGGGGTGAACCGGCACCGACTCCCCCACCGCGCCGGCCCGCCCGGCACCCGCCACCATCCCGTCAACTCCCCTGCGAGGAGCGCCCGCACCATGACCACCACCTCCCACGCCGACCTCGTCTTCCGCGGCGGCCCCGTGCACACCGTCGACCCGGCCCGCAGCAGGGCGAGTGCGGTGGCCGTACGCGGCGACCGGATCGTCGCCGTCGGCCCCGACGAGCGGATCGGCGACCTGATCGGGGCGCGGACCGAGGTCGTCGACCTCCGGGGCAGGCTGCTCGTCCCGGGTTTCCAGGACGCACATGTCCACCCCGTCAGCGGCGGGCTGGAGTTGGGGCAGTGCGATCTGAGCGCGGCGGACACCGCCGACGCGTATCGCGAACTGATCGCCCGGTACGCGGCGGCCCACCCGGAGGCTCCGTGGATCACCGGCGGCGGCTGGTCCCTGGAGGCGTTCCCCGGCGGCATGCCGACCCGGGAGTTCCTCGACGCCGTCGTACCGGACCGCCCGGTGTTCCTCGTCAACCGCGATCACCACGGCGGCTGGGCCAACTCCCGCGCCCTGGAGCGGGCCGGGGTCACCTCCCGTACCCCGGACCCGGCCGACGGCCGGATCGAGCGGGACGCGGCCGGCGAACCGTCCGGGATGCTCCAGGAAGGCGCCATGCGCCTGGTGGGCGAGCTGCTCCCGCAGCCCTCGCTCGCCGAGCAGACCGCGGGGCTGCTCCGGGCGCAGCGGCTGCTCCACTCGTACGGGGTGACCGCCTGGCAGGACGCGATGCTGGGGAACGGCCCCGGGACGACCGATCCGGTGCCCGCCTACCTGGCCGCCCGGCGCGACGGCCTGCTGACCGCCCGGGTGACCGGGGCGCTGTGGTGGGACCGCTCCCGGGGCATCGAGCAGCTGCCCGAACTGGTCGACCGCAGGCGCGAGTTGACCGGCGGCCGACTGCGGGCCACCAGTGTCAAGATCATGCAGGACGGCATCGCGGAGAACCACACCGCGGCGCTGCTCGGCCCTTATCTGACCGCGTGCGGCTGCCCGTCCGGCAACAGCGGGATCTCCTTCGTCGACCCCGAGGCGCTGCGGACGTACGTCACCCGGCTCGACGCGGAGGGCTTCCAGGTGCACTTCCACGCCCTGGGCGACCGCGCGGTGCGCGAGGCGCTGGACGCGGTCGAGGCGGCCCGCGCCGCCAACGGCCACCGGGACACCCGCCCGCACCTGGCCCATCTCCAGGTCGTGCACCCCGACGACATCCCGCGCTTCCGGCGGCTCGGCGCGACGGCCAACATCCAGGCTCTGTGGGCGGCCCACGAACCGCAGATGGACGAGCTGACCATCCCCTTCCTGGGGCGGCAACGCGCCTCCTGGCAGTACCCGTTCGGGGATCTGCTGCGCTCCGGCGCCACCCTCGCGGCCGGCAGCGACTGGCCGGTCAGCTCGGCCGACCCGATCGCCGCACTCCATGTCGCCGTCAACCGCCGCACCCCGGACGCCCCGCCGTCGGCCCCCGCCTTCCTCCCCGAGCAGCGCCTCGACCTGGGCGCCGCGCTCGCCGCGTACACGGCGGGCAGCGCCTACGCCAACCACCTCGACGAGACCGGTTCCGTCCAGCCCGGCAAGCTGGCCGACCTGGCCGTCCTCGACCGGGACCCCTTCGACGGCCCGGCCGAGGAGATCGCCGCGACCCGGGTGCTCCAGACGTTCGTCGGGGGGCGGCGGGTGTACGCCGCGGACGGCGCGTAAGGAAGAAGGGAAGCGGGGGCGGGCGAGGAGCCGGGGCGCCGGAGGACCGGCCGGGTCACTCGATGACCAGCTCCACGTCGATGTTCCCGCGGGTGGCCTTCGAGTACGGGCAGAACTGGTGCGTCGCCTCGACGAGCTGCCGGCCGGTCTCCCCCGCCAGGGCGTCCGGCAGCTCCACCCGCATGACGACCGCGAGGCCGAAGCCGGTGTCGTCCTTGCCGAGGGAGACCTCGGCGGTGACCGCGACGTCCTTGGTGTCGAGCTTCATCTGCCGGCCGACGTTGGCCATCGCGCTGGCGAAGCAGGCGGCGTACCCGGCGGCGAAGAGCTGCTCCGGGTTGGTGCCGTTGCCGTTGCCGCCGAGGGCCTCGGGCATGGCCAGGGCGAGGTCGAGCCGGCCGTCGGAGCTGACGGCCCGGCCCTCGCGGCCGTTGGCGGTGGCGGCGGCGGTGTACAGCGCGTCCATGGTGGGTCCCTTCCGGTGGATCCGTGGCCGTGGCGGTCCGGGTGACCGGGCACGGCGGGTGCGACGGGACCAACAGTCGCACACATTTAAATTGCGCGCAACTAAGTTGTGCACAATCTAATCGTTCGCCACGCGCTAACCTGGAGCCATGGCCACGCTCCCGACGCTCCCGGTTCCGGACTCCGAACTGCTCCGCCTCGACCACCAGGTCTGCTTCTCGCTGCACGCCGCCTCGCGCGCGTTCGGCGGCGTCTACCGGGACGCTCTCAAGGACCTGGGGCTCACGTATCCCCAGTACCTGGTCATGCTGGTGCTGTGGGAACACGGCCCGGAGCCGGTGAAGAGCATCGGCGAGCGGCTGCGGCTGGACTCCGGCACGCTCTCGCCACTGCTCAAACGACTAGAGGCGGCCGGGCTGGTGCACCGTGAGCGCAGCCCCGAGGACGAGCGGTCGGTGACCATCCGGCTCACCGAGGCCGGCGAGGCCCTGCGGGAGCGGGCGCTGCCGGTGCCGCGCCGGATCATGGCCGCCACCGGCCTGACGCTCGACGAACTCCGCACCCTGCGCTCCCTGTTGGGGCGGGTCACCGGCGCGCTCGACGAAGCCTGAGAGCGCCGCAAGCGCCCCTCGGCCCCCTGGGGCCTGCCCCGGTGAGCCACGGCCGGGCCCCCAACGCCCGGCACCGCGCCGCCGGTACTCCGCCGGCGTGCGACCCGTACCTCCCACCGCTCAGCGGCGTTAGACAACAAGTCGCCTTCCGCGGAGCGCACCGTCCGTACGCGTGCCTCTCGCCCGCTCCGGCGCGCCCATCACCCCTTTGAGCTACCACGGTTGGGGAGCTCCCAGGACAAAGGCGTATAAAGGGTGGCCAAACCAGCCGGAACCACCGGCGAGATCCCGCCCAGGACGCGGTTGGCAGCATCGCCTACGAACAGCGGAGGAGCGCCACGTGAATGCGGCAGAAGTTGTCAACACCTTGCTGGAGGAACGATTCGGGGTCACCCGGAGGGAGGTCACCGAGGCCACCGTGCTGCGCAGCCTCCGCCTGGACTCCCTCGCCCTGGAGGAGCTCCGGGTGCTCATTGAGGAGCGGCTGGACATCGACCTCGAAGAGGTGTCGCTGACCTCGCGTGACACCGTGGGACAGCTGGTGGCGGCCATCGACGGCAAAGTCACCGCGTGACGGCCCGCCGCAAGCCGTTCGCCGCGGCCGTGACCGGACTGGGCCTGGTGACCGCGGCGGGCGTGGGGACGAAGGCCACCTGGCATTCCCTCACCCATGACACCGTGCCCGGCGGGGTGTCGCACCAGGACGAACTCGCCGATCTGCCCTGCGACTTCATGTACACCGCCACGGACCTGGACACCACCGAGCTGCTCGGGGTGGCCACCCAACGGCTGATGGACCGCTTCTCGCAGCTCGCGGTGATCGCCGCACGGGAGGCCGTCGGCGACGCCGGCCTGGACCCGGAGACCTGGGACCGGAGCCGGGTCGCGGTGGTCATCGGCTCCGCGCACGGCGGGTTGCCGTTCTACGACCAGCAGTACGCCGCGATGACGGGGCGCGGTGCCCGGCGGGTCTCCCCCAAGCTCGCTCCGCTGACCGTGATCAACAGCGCCGCCAGCAGCGTCTGCATGGATCTCGGCGCGCAGGGCCCCAGTCTGGGGGTGGCGACGGCCTGCTCCTCCGGGACCGTCGCGGTGGGTACCGCACGTCAGCTGCTGCACGCCGGGGTCTGCGACATCGCCATCGCGGGCGGCGCGGAGTCGGTGCTGTCCCGGCTGCTGATCGCCAGCGCCTGCCAGATGAAGGCGGTGTCCACCCGGCGCGACGATCCGGCCACCGCCTGCCGCCCCTTCGACGTCGACCGGGACGGTTTCGTCGTCGGCGAGGGCGCGGGGCTGCTGGTGCTGGAACGGCCGGAGGACGCCAGGGCCCGCCGGGCGCCGATCCGCGCGCAGATCGCGGGGTACGGCGCGTCCAGCGATGCGTACGGCGCGGTCGCGCCGGATCCGGACGGCAAGGGCATCGAGCAGGCGCTGCGCACGGCGATGGCGGACGCGGACGTGCAGGGCCGCGACGTGGGCCATGTCAACGCGCACGGCACGTCGACCGTCGTCAACGACCACATCGAGGCGGTGATGTTGCAGCGGGTGCTCGGCGATCATCCACTGGTCACCTCCACCAAGGCGATGACCGGGCACACGCTGGGCGCCGCCGGCGGGATCGAGACCGCGCTGACGGTGCTCGCCCTGGAGCAGCAACTGGTGCCCCCCACCGCCAATCTGACGGTGCCGGACCCCCGGATCCCGATCGAGGTCGTCCGCGCGGAGCCGCGGCAGGCGGCCTTCGACTGCGCGGTCAAGACCTCGCTGGGGTTCGGGGGCCACAACGCCGCGCTCGTCCTGACCCGCGCCTAGGGCCGGTCCGACCCCGACCCATCGAACAGGCCCCCACCCGCCCCGACCGCACAACGAACCCGTTCCAGCCGGTAAGGAAGAGCCATGCACGAGGAACTGATCCGCTCCTTGTCGGTGCGCGAGGTGCCGTACGCGTACCGGCTGCTGCGGCAGCCGAACCGGGTCACCGAGCCCGCGCTGGTGCTGGGCGGCGCCCTGCAGGGGATGTTCGGCTGGCCGCAGATGGAGGAGGAGCTGGGGCCGGTGACGGATGTGGTCACCGCCGATCTGCCCGGTATGGGCAGCGCGGGGCCGCTGCCGCCGGGGCCGAGCATGGAGGTGCTGTGCGCCGCGATCCTGGACGTCATCGACGATCTCGGCGCCTCGCGGATCAACCTCTTCGGCTTCTCCTACGGTGCGGGCATCGCCTTCAGCTGCGCCCAGCGCTTCCCGGAGCGGATCGCCCGGCTCGTGCTCGGCGGCGTACCGGCGGACGTCGGCGACGTACAGGTCCACGCGTGGCAGCGAGCCGCCGAGCACCTCTCGCACGGGGACACCGCCGCCTTCGCCACCCGGGCCGCCGAGGGGCTGCTCTGCCTCGACGAGCGCCGGTACGTCACCCGCCGGAAGCTGGCGTTCCGCTATGTCCGGCGGGCGATGCTCCAGGCGGCGCTGCACTCGCCGCACGCGGTGGATTCGCTGCGCCGGGCGCTGACCGACCGGCCCGACTTCGCCGGCGGGCTGCCCGGCATCCCCACCCTGGTCTTCAGCGGCGAGCACGACACGGTGACGACCCCGGCCCGGCAGCGCGCCTTCGCGGCCACGCTCGCGGACAGCCGCTTCCTGACGATCCCCGACACGGACCACTGGGTGGTGCTCGAACGTCCGCAGGAGGTCGCGGAGTTGACCGCCCGCTTCTTCACGGACAGGCCGCTGGAGACGGCACCGGCGCTGGCTCGGGTGGCACGCGAGGGGCGAGCCGAGGGCGACCCGGCATGCGTATGAGGCGGGCGGCGGGTGCCACGGCCGCCGTCGTCCCCGACAGTGGAACCAGTGGGCGGGGGCACCGGCAGCGTGACACCGAGCAGGAGGCGCCCCGATGAACCCGCACTCCGACACCCTGGCACCGGG
>NZ_JBNHIN010000045.1:27721-29712 GCF_050054615.1 Streptomyces sp. YGL11-2 | reverse complement strand
CCGGCCGCCGGCGGCCGGACGGCGCTGCGCATGGAGCGGCGGCTGGCGCATCCGCCGCACGAAGTCTGGTCGGCACTGACCGACCCGGCGCGGACGGGGCGGTGGTTCCCCTGCGACGTCGCGGTCGAACTGCGGACCGGCGGCCCGATCACCTTCCTGATGCCGCAGGTGAGCGGCCCCGCCATGACGGGTACGGTCACCGACGTCGAGGAACCCCGGCTGTACGCCTTCACCTGGGGCGATGACCACCTCCGCTGGGAGGTCGCGCCGGATCCGGACGGCTCGCTGCTGACCTTGGTGCACACCTTCGGCGACCGCTTCGGCGCCGCCAGCTTCGCGTCCGGCTGGCACCTGTGCCTGTCGGCGCTCGCGCAGCTGCTCGACGGGGAGTCACCGGCAGTGGAGCCCGACTCGGGCGAGCTGCACGAGGCGTATCTGGAACAGTTCGATCTCGGGCACGGGGCAGTCGAGGAGACGACGGAGGGGCCGCGGATCCGATTCGAGCGGCAGCTGGTGCGGCCCGCGGAGACGGTGTGGGCGGTACTGACCGGGGGTGACGAGCCGGCCGCGGGCGAGCCCGCCCCCGGAGGGGTTCACCTCCGGAAAGGCGTCGGCCGGGCCGGTCACCGAGGTGCGGGAGCCGTCCGTCCTCGCCTACCGGTGCCGTCCGCAGGGGACGGTCCGCTGGGAGCTGGGCCGCGGCACCGGGCACGGCGCCCGCCTGGTCCTGACGCAGACCGGACCGCGGGGCGCGGACGCGGAGGCGGCGCGGGACGCCTGGCACGACCGCATCGAGCACCTGGCGGCACGGCTGCTGGAGATCTGAGCGGCGTCGGCGGAGGGGGGCCGGGGGTGTGACCCGGGCAACTCGGCGGCCGGTCCGGAGGGCGCCGCGGGGGTGGTGAACGGTGATGCCCGGCACGCGACGTACGTCACGTACGAAGGCGGCTAGTCGACAGCGGTCCGGCGTACGCCCTGAATTCCGGCATTTATCTCGGGCATTTCGCCCTAACGCACGAAGATGGGTAGTACACGGCATCATTGCCACCATCCCGGGCCGGCGCTAACCATGTTTCCGGTAGCACCGAGAACAAGCCTGCGGACTCCGCCAGAGCGGCGAGCGCGGCACCGACCCTCGGTCCTCACGAGCCACCGAAGGCCAGCAACCCGCAACCCAGCCCTGGAAGAGGTTAGTTCCGCATGCCCATGCCCGGCTTCTCCCTGCCCCGCACCGCCCGCATCACCCGCACGCACAAGGTCTCCGCGGCGCTGGTGGCCACCGCGAGCTGCGCGGCGGCCCTCGCCCTGACCGCGGCGCCGAGCAACGCCGCCACCCCGGCCGCCCACGCGTCGGCCGCGGTGAAGCCGGTCGGCGCCAACGGCCTGCCGGTCGTGGCGAAGGCCCAGGCGAGCGAGGACAAGAAGCAGGAGAGCGTGTCCGTCGCGGACGGCCTGAAGGTCACCGCCGTCGCCGAGCAGGGCCACGCCGCCCAGCAGGCCGCGAACCGCTCGACGGAGCGCAAGGAGATAGCGCCGCCGAAGGAGGCCGCGCCCAAGCCGGCCGCCCCGCGCTACGCGAACAACCTGGACGGCTGGATCCGCCAGGCCCTGGACATCATGCAGTCCAAGGGCATCCCCGGCAGCTACGAGGGCCTGCACCGCAACATCATGCGGGAGTCCAGCGGCAACCCCAACGCCGTCAACGACTGGGACATCAACGCGCGGAACGGCATCCCCTCCAAGGGCCTGCTCCAGGTGATCCAGCCCACCTTCGACACCTACCACGTCGCGGGCACCGCCGACAGCCTCACCGACCCGGTCGCCAACATCACCGCCGCGGCCAACTACGCCGCCCACCGCTACGGCTCCATCGACAACGTCAACTCCGCCTACTGAGCCGGAGAGACGAGCCGACACAGCGCACCGGCCCGACGCGCCGGAGAAACGCCTCAGCGCCAACGGCACTGGCCCTGACCGCGAAGTGCGGTCAG
>NZ_JBNHIN010000045.1:26166-27664 GCF_050054615.1 Streptomyces sp. YGL11-2 | reverse complement strand
GACCGCGAAGTGCGGTCAGGGCCAGTGCCGTTGGCGCTGATGTCGGCGCCGGCTTCAGTAGCGGTTCCAGCCGCGCGGCGGGCCGCCGAAGAGGGAGTCGAGGACATGGCCGGCGACCCGCAGGCCCTCGCGCTCCCTGGGGGTCAGGTCGCGCTGGTGGTGGTCGCGGTAGTCGCGGTGGTGGTCGACGGGAGCCGCGCCGGCGGAGCCCGTGCCGAGGATTCCGGCGACGGCGAGACCGGCGAGAACGACGGCGGAACGACGGAACATAAGCATTCCCCTACGGTGAGTGACGGTTGCGTGTGGTCTCACTCTCCGGGACCCCCGGGCGAGGCGCAGCCCGACAGCCCGGATGCTGCTACGAACGGACCAGCGGCACCGCCGCACGCACCGATCCGCCGGGCCGCGCCCGTTCCCGCCGCCCCCCGAAGGACGAACTGGCGGATTCCCGGCGGCAATTCAGGGTGTGAGCCAGGTAACTTTCCAGGGGTGCCGGAGGGGCTCGAAAGGGCTCCGACAGGTGACCCCGGGCACGCGACGTACGTCACGTACGAGTCCGCCTAGTCGACACCGAGGCGTGCCGCGCCCCGAAATACGGGGCGAATATCGGAGCAAAACGGGCATTCCCCTTCATCTCACGAAGAGAGGTAGTACAAGGGGTTATTGCCACGAATCGGGTCGGCCGTTAACCATGGATCCCGTCGCACCGAGAGCGGGTCTGCGCCCAACGCCCTGAGGGCGGGCACGACGCGAAGAGCCTCGGTCCGAACGCGCCAACGACGGCCACCCCGCCGTCCCCCGTACCTGGAAGAGGTCACCCCCGTATGCCCAGTTTCGCCCTGCCCCGCGCTGCCCGGATCGCCCGTGTCACCCGCACCCACAAGGTCGCCGTGGCCGTTCTCGCCGCCGCCGGCGCCACCACGGGGCTGGCCGTCACCGCGGCCCCGGTCCACGCCGCCCCGGCCGCGCACGCCTCCGCCGCGGTCAAGCCGGTCAGCGCCAACGGGATGCCCGCCAAGGCCGACAGCGCCAAGGTCCAGCGCCCGGTGAGCGCGTCCGTCGCCGACCGCATCAAGGTCACCGCGGTCGCCCAGCAGGGCCACACCGCCGAGCAGGCCGCCAGCCGCTCCGCCGAGCGTCCGGCCGCACCCAAGCCGGCCGCCCCGCGCTACGCGAACAACCTCGACGGCTGGATCCGCCAGGCGCTGGACATCATGAAGTCCAAGGGCATACCGGGCAGCTACGAGGGCCTGCACCGCAACATCATGCGGGAGTCCAGCGGCAACCCCAACGCGGTGAACGACTGGGACGTCAACGCCGTCAACGGCATCCCGTCGAAGGGCCTGCTCCAGGTGATCCAGCCCACCTTCGACACCTACCACGTCGCGGGCACCGCCGATAACCTCACCGACCCGGTCGCCAACATCACCGCCGCGGCCAACTACGCCGCCCACCGCTACGGCTCCATCGACAACGTCAACTCCGCCTACTGAGCCAC
>NZ_JBNHIN010000045.1:11873-25986 GCF_050054615.1 Streptomyces sp. YGL11-2 | reverse complement strand
GAGCGGGCCCCGGCACTGCCGGGGCCCGCTCGCGTCGTCCCGAAGAGCCGGGGCGGCCAGACGGGTGAGATGGCCCGGCCGGTCGGCGGACTGAGCGGCTGACTGGTCTTGGACACCGGCAATTCGGCGTATAAGTCTTTTTATCGGCAGAATTCTGCTCAAAAGCTGCCGAAACTGACTCAACCGAAGTCCTTCGGAGGCACGCGATGCCCTTGCGCAGATCCGCACCGGCCCGCCGTACGATCCCCCTCGCGGCCGGAACCCTCGTTTCCCTCTTCTCCGTGCTCGCACTGCCGCTCGTGCTGCCGGGCACCGCCACCGCGTCGCCGGACGCCGGGAAGACGCCCGCCCACCCCGAGCAGGACTGGATGGGTTCCACCATCGCCATGCACGAGGGCATCGACGAGCAGGCCGCCGGCTCCGAGCCGCGGGGTGCCTGGTCGCGCAGGGCCGTGGCCGGGGTCGACGTCTCCAGCCACAACGGCAAGGTCAACTGGCGGAGGCTGCGCCGGAAGGGGGTGCGGTTCGCCTACGTCAAGGCCACGGAGGGCACCAGCTACACGAACCCCTACTTCAGCCAGCAGTACCACGGCTCGTACCACGCGGACATGATCCACGGCGCCTACCACTTCGCGCTGCCGGACCACTCCGGCGGTGCCACGCAGGCGAGGTTCTTCGCGCACCACGGCGGCGGCTGGTCGCGGGACGGCAGGACGCTGCCCGGCGCGCTGGACATGGAGTACAACCCCTACGGCGCGACCTGCTACGGCAAGAGCCATGGGGGGATGGTGAACTGGATCGGCGACTTCGTGCGGGCCTACCGGGCGGAGACCGGCCGCGACGCGGTCATCTACACCTCGACCAACTGGTGGAAGCGGTGCACCGGCAACTCGGCCCGCTTCGGCCGGACGAACCCGCTGTGGATCCCCCACTACAGCACCTCCGTCGGCTCGCTGCCGGGCAGCTGGCGATTCCACAGCATCTGGCAGCACACCTCCTCGGGCCACACCGTCGGGGACCACAACCGCTTCAACGGGACGTACGGCAGGCTGAAGGTGCTCGCCTATGGGGAGGATGACGACGACTGACCGGGGAGCCCTCCCCACAGGCAAGCATTGCCCAGGGTGAGGCACCATCAAGTTCTCCTGGTACGCGGGCAATTCGCGTACAACCATCCCCGTCCGGCCGGTGTCCAACACGGTGCATCATCATCACGGTGAATGACCACGCGACGGACACCACCTGACGGGGGTATTCCCATGAAGCGTTCACGTGCCATCGCAGGATCCGCGGTACTGGCGGCGGCCGGTATCGCCACGATGGGCCTGGCCACCACGGCATCGGCCGCGCCGGCGAGAGCCGCGGCGTACAACGGAGCGTGCGGCAGCGGATATCGCGTCGTGAATTCCCTACCGGTCACCGGAAAAGGGACCGTGTATCTGACGTACAGCGCGAAGACCGGAAAGAACTGCGTGGTGACGGTCCGGAACAGCCCCGGTAAGCCGGTGTTCCTCTACACCTATCTCGGACCCTCGGACGGCAGCTCCGACACGGTTTTCGACAGCGGCAACTACACCTCCTATGCGGGACCCGTGTATCTCGCGGCGAAAGGCCGCTGTGTGGACTGGGGCGGGACCGTCGAGACGGTGAGCGTCAGCGTTTCCGGCTCGAACTGCGGGCGGCTGGCGCCCGGGGTCGTGACTCACCGCTGACACCCCCGGCCGGTGGGGGAATCCGGCGGGCGGTTCAGTACCCCGTGGGCCGCACCAGTCCGCTCTCGTAGGCGAAGACCGCGGCCTGGGTCCGGTCCCGCAGGCCCAACTTGACCAGGATGCGGCCCACATGGGTCTTCACGGTCTGCTCCGCCACCACCAGGCGCGCCGCGATCTCGGCGTTCGACAGGCCCTGGGCGATCAGCGATAGCACCTCCGTCTCACGCTCCGTCAGACCGGCGACGCGGTCCTTGAGCGGGGCGCGCGGGGCGCCGGTCATCCGGGAGAACTCGGCGATCAGCCGTTTGGTGACGCTCGGCGCCAGCAGGGCGTCACCGGCCGCCACCACCCTTACCGCCTGCGCGAGTTCATCGGCCGAGGCGTCCTTGAGGAGGAAGCCGGAGGCGCCCGCGCGCAGCGCCTCGTAGACATACTCGTCGAGGTCGAAGGTGGTCAGGACGAGGACCTTGACGGTGGCACCGGACGGTTCGGTGATCCGGCGGGTGGCCTCGATGCCGCCCAGCTCGGGCATCCGGATGTCCATCAGGACCACGTCCGGGGCGAGTTCGGCGACCTTGGCGACCGCGTCGAGGCCGTCCACCGCCTGGCCGACGACCTCGATCCCGGGTTCGGCGTTGAGCAGCACGGTGAAACCCTGACGGACCATCATCTGGTCGTCCGCGATCAGTACGCGGATGGCGGTGGTGGCGGCGGGCGTCATGGGGTGTCCTCGGCGGGGTCGGCGGGCGGATGCGGGGTGCGGGCGGGGAGGATCGCGGTCACTTCGTAACCGCCGTCGGGGGTGGGGCCGGTGGCCAGTTCGCCACCGAGCATCGTGGCGCGCTCGCGCATGCCCAGCAGGCCGTGCCCGGTGCCCGCGGAGGGCGGGGCGGGGCCGTCGGGCGCGGTGTTGGTGACGCGGAGGGTCAGGTCGTGGCGCCGGTAGCGGACCTCGACGCGTACCGCCGCCCCGGGCGCGTGCCGCATCGCGTTGCTGAGCGCCTCCTGGAGGATACGGAACGCGGAGAGTTCGACGCCGGGCGAGAGCGGGCGCGACTCGCCGGTGGTCTCGACGGACACGTCGAGACCGGCGCCGCGCACATTGCCGACCAGTTCGCCGAGCCGGTCGAGGCTGGGCTGCGGGGCGTGCCGGGCGCCGTCGGAGAGGGCGTCCTCGGAGCGCAGCACGTCGAGCACCCGGCGGAGTTCGGTGAGCGCCTCGACCGCGTTCTGGCGGATGCCGCGGAGGTTCTCCTTCAGCTCGTCCGAGGGGTTGTCGGCCAAGTGCGGGGCGACCTGGGCCTGGATCGAGATCACCGACATGTGGTGGGCGACCACGTCGTGGAGTTCCCGCGCGATCCGGCTGCGCTCCTCCAGGACAGTGCGCCGGGCGCGTTCCCCGGCGGTGAGCTCTTCCTGCGCGACGAGTTCGGTACGGGCCACCTGTCGGCCGCGCAGCGCGGTGCCGACCACGACGGAGAGGGCGAGGACGGCGACGGGGAAGCGCGCGTCGTTGAACCGGCCGGCGAGCACCGCGTTGATGAACAGGCCCGTCAGCACGCTGATCACCAGCATCTCGACGGCGATCCGGGGCCGGACCCGCAGCGCCGCCAGGAACAGCACCGCCGCCTGGAGAGGGAGCCCGCTCTGGTACCAGGGCAGTGGGGTGAACGGCGCGATCCGACCCGCCGCGTGGTAGGCGACCAGGACCATGGTGCCGGTCGACACCCACCAGGCCGGGACCGGGCGGTACAGCGCGGCCACGGGCGCCGCCGACTGGAGCGAGGCGACGAGGATGCCGTAGGGCAGGCCCATCCCGTAGGCGAAGGCATACCGGTTCGTGTCGACGGCGAGCAGGACCACCGCGGCCAGCAGCAGCGGCACGACGATCGCCGGCCGCCAGTCCAGCCACCGCGGGCGCCGCGCGGTGCTCGCCGGCGGATCGTCGCCGGCCGTCGTCCACAGGTCCTCGCGCAGGTTGCGCGGCACCGCGCGCACCGCCGCCACCAGCCGCTCGGCCCGGTTCCCCCTCTTCACGGGATGCACCCTAAGCACGGGGCGTCACCTCCGGCCGGTCGGGGCACCGTTCGTGGATCACCGGGGCGGGCGGCCGCGGCTCGCGCGGAACCGGTGCGCCGGCCGCACCGGGTGTATGCGGACCGCGCGGAGCGTCCGTCGCGCGCCTGCGGGGCCGGTGCTGTTCGTACGTGCGGAACGCGGCCCGGCAGACCAGCAGGGCACCCGCGAAGACCGGGAGCCACAGCAGCCGGGCGAGTACCCAGGCGGGGCTGTCGGGTGCGGTGTGCAGACCGGGCAGCGGGCCGGCGGCGTACAGGGCGGTGGCGGTGACCGCCATCATCGAGGTCTGGTGCCACAGGAAGACGGTCATCGCGGAGAGGTTCAGCACGGCCACGGCGGCCCAGGCGGCGGGGCGCCGCAGCGCCCGGTTCAGCGGGTCGCGCAGCAGCAGGGCAGCGCCGCACTGGGCGAGGCCGAAGGTGGCGGCGGCGAGGGTGGGCGGGTTGAGGTTGGAGATCGCGGCGCCGGGGACGCCGACCATCGAGGCGGGGTAGCCGGCGAACAGGATCAGCCCGGCGGTGGCAGCGGCCCCGGTGACCAGCAGAGTCCAGCCGGCCGCCCGGCCGCGCAGGCCGCCCCGGGACCAGGTCGCGCCCAGGCAGTACGGGACGAGCCAGCCCGCGGGCAGGTTGAGCCAGCCGAGCCAGCCCGGGGCGCCGCAGCCGAAGCGGAGGACGTCGACGAGCAGGACGACGGCGAGCGGCCATAGCGGGTGCAGCTTGGCGACAAGCGGGGTCGCCGCCGTCAGGGCGGCGAAGACCAGCAGGAACCACAGCGGTGACAGGACGAGTTGGACCAGTGCGTGGACGGTCGCGAAGCCGACGCCGGAGGCGAGCATCGCGACGGTGGCGACGGTCCACACCGCCAGGACCGCGGCGAGGGGCCGGAACAGCCGGGCGAGACGGGCGTGCAGCCAGTGCCGGTAGGCGGTGCCGCGGGCGCGGGCCGAGGCGTGGCTCGTGGCGGCCACCTGCCCGCCGACCAGGAAGAACACCGCCAGGGTCTGGAACAGCCAGGATATGGGGGCCAGTTGGGGCATGCTCTGGAGCGGGCTGGCGACGTGCAGGGTGCCGCTGTCCGCGATCAGGGCGGTGACCAGCCAGTGGCCGAGCACCACACCGAGGATGGCGAAGGCGCGCAGCGCGTCGGTGGCCCGGTCGCGGTCGGGCGGGGTGGCGAGCTCGACCCGGCGGATCAGGGCCCGCGCGGCGGATCCCACGGAGTCACGCATGACGGCCCTCCTCGGCGGCGGCCCGACCGGCGCGGGCGGCGAGGGGCCCGCTGGGGGCGGTGTCCCGTCCGGTCACGATGCGGGCGAGGTTCTTGAGGGATACGGAACCGGGCTTCAGGTAGTCGCTGTGTCCGCCCCGGCCCGCCGGGAAGACCCGGGCGCCGAACTCCCGGGAGACCGGATCGACACCGAACCCCACAGTGGCGAAGGGCAGTCGGAGCCGGGTGTGCGGGACATCGGCGACCCAGTCCCCGGCGCCGCGGCCGGCCCAGACGGTGGCTCGGGTGCGCAGGGCCGCGGCGCTGTCGTAGCCGGTGCCGGGGCTGCCGTAGAAGACGATGTCCGCCACGGCGAGTCCGGCGGCGGCCCGGGCGCAGACCACGGATCCGTAGGAGTGGCACAGGACGGCGACGCGGGAGGCGGGCCGGGCGACGCTCAACTCACCGATGAACTCACGCAGTTGCGGAGCGGCCTGGTCGGCCCGGCCGGTGGTGATCGCCTCGGGGCTCACCGTGGCGGGCGTGGCGTAGCCGAGCCAGGCGACGACCGCGGTCGGGGTGTCCGCTTCCCGCCCGAGCTGCCGCTGGAGCGCGAGCGCCCCGGTGCGGAAGCGCCCGTACGTCTCGAAGCCGGTGTCCGAGCCCGGGACGAGCACGGCGATCCGCCGGGCCCGGGAGAGGTCGCCGTAGACCTCGGTGCTGCGACCGCCGTCGCGGCCGTCGAAGGAGAGGAACTGCCGCGCGCGGCCGGCCATGGCGCGCAGCGCGGCGGCCCGCTTGTGGTCGCCGTGGGCGGCGGCGGTCCGCTCGGCCGCCTCGATGTCGTGGCGGGTGGTGGCGTACCGCTCCGCGAGGGCGGCGGGGGTGGCGTTGCGCAGCGGGGCGGCAGCCGTGGGGGCGGGCGCCGGAACGGCCGCGGGGCGGGCCGCCCCCGATACGGGTACGGCCACCGAGGCGGTGACCAGCACGGCCAGCAGGGTGCGGGTCGGGCGGCGGTTGGGTGGGCGGGACGCCATGGCGGGTGGTCCTTCCGTACCGGAGGCGGGTGGTGATTCCGGCACCGAAGCTAGGGAGCAGGGCGTGTGGTCGGCGTCCCGCCGGGGAGCCACTGTCCGCGTAGCTCTCAGGTATGACAGGTAGGGGCGGGACGTGTGGCGGCGGACTGCACGAGGGCACCGCAGTCGTCTTGACGGTGCGTCAGGGACGTGTCGGCCACGCCCGCCCGCCTCGCGCCCGGTCAGTCTCCCTGCGGGACCGGAGCGCTGCTCTCCCGCCGTTCCAGGCGCGGGAGTTCGCCCTGTACGGTGCGGGGCGGACCGCCGTCGAGCACCGCGAGGAGTTCGGTGGCGGCGAGCCGGCCGAAGCCCGGGGTGTCGCGGACCAGCGCGGTCAGCCGTGGGTGGGTGACCCGGCACAGCGGCGAGTCGTCCCACGCGACGATGGACAGCTCGCCCGGCACACGGATACCGCGCCCGGCCGCCACCGAGGCGCCGGCCACCGCCATCACGTCATTGTCGTAGATGATCGCGGTGGGGGGTGCGGCGGCGTCGAGGATGCGGCGGGTGGCCTCGGCCCCCTCGGCGTCGGAGTAGTCGGTGGTCACCGAGCGGACCTGCCGCTCGTCGAGGCCCAGCCGGCCGGTCTCGGCGCGCAGTGAGCGGATCCGGCGGGCAGTGTGGGCGAGTCCGGGCATGCCCGCGACATGCGCGATGCGGCGGTGGCCGAGGCCGTGGAGATGGTCGAGGATCCGAGCCATGGCCTTGGCGTCGTCGGCCCAGACGGTGGCGAGCGGGGGGAGCGGGGCGACCGGTCCGGCGGACGGTCCGGGGGTGGCGGGGCCGCCGATGACGACCGCGGGGAGGCCGAGTGCGGCGAGGAGTTCGGGCCGGGGGTCCTGGGTACGGGGGTCGACGACGAGGACGCCGTCCACCCGGCGTTCGGCCCACCAGCGGCGGTAGAGGGCGCATTCGGTCTCCAGGTCCTCGACGACCTGGAAGAGGAGCGCGGTCCTCCGTGCGGAGAGCACCTCTTGGATGCCGGAGACGAGTTGGAGGAAGAACGACTCCACGCCGAGCGTCCTTGCGGGGCGGGCCAGCACCAGGCCCAGGCAGCCGGCGCGTTCGCCGGAGAGCGCGCGGGCGGCGCTGTTGGCCTGCCAGCCCAGTTCCTCCGCGACGCGCCGCACCCGGGCGCGGGTGCCCTCGGAGACCCCCGGCCGATCGTTCAGCGCGAAGGAGACGGCGCTCTCGGAGACCCCGGCCCGGCGGGCGATGTCCTTGATCGTCGGCCGGCGCGCAGGCTTGCGGCGGGCCGCCTCACCGGGCGACGTCATGCCGGCGCTCCTCCCGTCCTGAACCGCATTCCCATCCTGAACCGCATGAGTGCAGAACAGTCTGAGCAGGACCTAACGGCATGTCAAACGGCTGCCGGGCCATCACCGAATAATCGTCTGGGATCGGAGTGTTGACACCTACTAAATCGCATTAGTAGCGTCTCCCGCATCGTCGCCGGAGGTCTTTCAGTACCGCCGTGGAGACCCGGATCACCATCCGGAAGTTTCTGGTCCGAGCACCTGAGCCACACCTGAGCTAAGGAGCCAGCCATGCGTCGTACATCCCGCCGGGCAGCCGCCGCCACCGCGGTTCTGGTCACCGCGGCGCTCTCGTTGACCGGGTGCGGAGCCTCGGGGGACACCGGCGGGTCGGACAGCGCCGCGGGGAAGGTCGAGGGGCAGGTCACCTTCCAGACCTGGAATCTCAAGGCGCATTTCAAGAAATACTTCGACGGGGTCATCGCGGAATTCGAGAAGAAGTATCCGGACGCCAGGGTCAGATGGATCGATCAGCCGGCCGAGGGGTATCCGGAGAAACTGAGTGCGGATGCCGCGGGCGGGACGCTGCCGGATGTGGTGAATGTGTCGCCGGATCTCACGTATCCGCTGGCGAAGGCCGGGCTGGCGCTGGATCTGGAAAAGGCGGCGGGGAAGTACCGCGGCGAGTACCTGGACGCGGCATGGCAGAGCCAGCAAATGCCCGGAATGAAGGGCGTCTATGCCTTTCCCTGGTATCTGAACACCGGGCCGATGTTCTACAACAAGGAGCTGTTCCGCCGGGCCGGGCTGGATCCGGCGAAGCCGCCCACCACGTACGACCAGCTCTTCCGGGCCGCGGTGGCGATGGCGCAAAAGAGCGGCCGGAAGATCGCGATGCTGGCGAGTACGCCGTCGGTCGAGGACTTCGGGCGCTACGGCGTACGGCTGATGAACACCCAGGGGACCGCGTTCACGTTCAACGAGCCCAAGGGCGTCGAACTGCTCCAGCACTACCGGGAGTTGTACGCGGCCGGGGCTCTGGACTCGCAGGCGCTCACCGCCCAGGCGGAGTCCGCCGGACGGAAGTTCGAGCAGCAGTCGGTGGCCATGAACCCCGGCAGCGCGCTCGATCTGGGGAACTTCGCGAAGGACGCCCCGAGCCTCTACAGGAACATCGGCATCACGGACGCGGTGAACAACACCGGTAAGGCCAACATGTACGTCCAGGGCCTGATGGTGAACGCGCGGAGCAGGGTCACACCGGCGGCCGTGGCCTTCGCGCACTTCGTCACGGACCGGCAGAACCAGATGGCGTTCGCGAGGCAGGTCACCGTCTTCCCGAGCACGAAGGGCTCGCTGGACGATCCGTACTTCACCGACGAGGACGGGACGGACGCGACCCGGGTGCGGGTGGCGTCCGCCAAGTCCCTGAAGACCGCGGTGAATTACACGCCGGTACTGCTCAGCGACCAGATGAAGACGGTGCTGCGGAACGCCGTCGCCAAGGCCGTGCAGGGCAAGCAGTCGCCGAAGGCCGCACTGGACGGTGCGGTGGCCGAGTGCAACCGCCTCCTCAAGACCGGCTGAGGCGGGCCATGGCCCCGCACACCGCCCTCGGCGGCCGTCGCCTCACCGGTCCGCGCGGGTTCTCCGGTCCCCGAACGGTCCGGCCGCGCCGCGGCTCCCGCGGCGTCCGTACGCATCTGCCGTCCACGCCGTGGCTGTTCCTGGCGCCCGGTCTGCTGGTCGTCGGCGGATTCAGCCTCTGCCCCTTCCTCAGCACGGTGGCGCATTCCTTCACCGACTCCCGCACCCTCACCACGGGGCGGTTCGTCGGCGGCGCCAACTACCAGGAGCTGATCCACGACGCGATGTTCTGGACGGGGCTGCGCAACAGCCTGCTCTACGTCCTGGGTGCCGTACCGCTGCTGGTGGTACTGCCGCTGCTGCTGGCCCTGCTGGTCCAGCGGCAGATCCCCGGGATCGCCTTCTTCCGGGCCGCGTTCTACACGCCGGTGGTCGCCTCCGTCGTGGTGGTCGGGCTGATCTGGGTGTGGCTGCTGGACGACCGGGGGCTGATCAACGCGCTGCTGGAGGCGCTGGGTTTCGGCAGGGTCGGGTTCCTCGACGATCCCTGGCTGCTGCTGCTCAGCGCGATGGCGGTGACGGTCTGGAAGGGGCTCGGCTACTACATGATCATTTATCTCGCGGCACTGGCCGGCGTCCCCCGGGAACTGCACGAGGCGTGCGCCGTCGACGGCGCCGGGCCGGTGCGCCGCTTCCTGACCGTCACCGTGCCGGCGGTGCGCTCCACGATGGTGCTGGTGGCCGCGCTCTCCTCGGTCAACGCGTTCAAGGTGTTCTCCGAGGTCTATCTGATGGCGGGGCCGACCGGCGGTCCCGGCGGCGAGGACACCACGCTGGTGATGCTCGTCCAGCAGGTGGGCACCGGGCTGAGCGGCCGCGTCGGCTACGCCTCGGCACTGTCCGTCGTGGTCTTCGCCCTCACCCTCGGGCTGATGCTGCTGGTGCTGCGGGCCCAGCGCGGGGAGGACCGATGAGCGCCACGGTGGGCATGCGGTCGCGGGCCGAGGAGCGTACGGGCGGTGCGCGGCGGGCACCGGTCCGACGGCGGCCGGTCCGGCGGCGACGGCTGTTGGTGCTCCGCTATCTGCTGCTGCTCGCCGTTCTGGCGCTGACGGTCGGCCCGTTCCTGTGGCAGCTGTCGACCTCCCTCAAGGGGCCCGGCGAGGACATCTACCGCTACCCGCCGAGCCTGGTCCCGCACGAGGTCACCCTCGGCAACTACGCAGGGGTCGCGAGGATCATCCCGGTCTGGGACTTCGCGCTGAACTCCCTCAAGGTCGCCGCGGCGAACGTGCTGACCAACTGCGCGGGCGCGGCGCTGGCCGGCTATGCGCTCGCCCGGATGCGCTTTAGGGGCCGTCGGGCCGCACTGCTGGTGTTCATCACGGCGATGCTGGTCCCGGTCGAAAGCATCATGATCGCCCAGTTCTTGACCATGCGTCAGCTCCAGTTGAACAACACCCTGCTCGGCGTGGTGCTGCCCGCCTGCATCGGCGCGATGAACGTGCTGCTGATGCGGAACGCCTTCGCGCAGCTGCCGTACGAGGTCGAGGAGGCCGCGTATGTCGACGGCGCCGACGCCTGGCAGCGGTTCGTCCGCATCGCGCTGCCGTCGGTCAGGGGCACGCTCGCCGTCGTCGCGATCTTCGCTTTCATGGGGGCCTGGGACGACTTCCTGTGGCCGCTGATCGTGCTGAGCGACCAGTCGAAGTTCACCCTGACCGTCGGCCTGAACTTCCTGCACGGCACCTTCGCGGACAACCAACGCCTGGTCGCGGCCGGCACGGTCATCGCCGTACTCCCGCTGATGGTGATGTTCGCCTGCCTCCAGCGTTACTTCTTCCGCGGCGTCGGCGAGGGCGCCGTCAAGGGCTGAGCCCCGGCCGGGGCCGACGCCCGCACCGCACCCGTAGGGACAGGACCTCACATGCCCGTACAGGACACCGACACCGTCCACCGTCTGCGCTTCGGCGTCAACTACACCCCCACGCAAGGGTGGTTCCACCACTGGCTGGACTTCGATCTCGACGCGGTACGCGCCGATCTCGACTCCATCGCCGGCCTCGGCCTGGACCACATCCGGGTCTTCCCGCTCTGGCCGGTGTTCCAGCCCAACCGCACCCTGATCCGGCCGCGGGCCGTCGACCAGCTGGTGCGGCTGGCGGACGCGGCGGCCGAGCGCGGGCTGGACGTCGGCGTGGACGGCCTCCAGGGGCATCTGTCCAGCTTCGACTTCCTGCCCGCCTGGACGCGGACCTGGCACCGCCGCAACATCTTCACCGACCCCGGGGTACTGGCCGGCCAGGAGGAGTATCTGCGGACGCTGGCCGCGGCGCTCGCCGACCGGCCGAACTTCCTCGGCATGACGCTGGGCAACGAGATCAACCAGTTCTCGGACGGCCCGCACCCGGATCCGGACCGCATCACGGCCGGGCAGGCGGCGGCCTGGCTGGAGCGGATGCTGGCGGCCTGCGAGCGGGGCGCGCCCGGACTGCCGCATCTGCACGCCGCGTACGACGCCGCCTGGTACCGCGACGGCCACCCCTTCACACCCGCCCACGCCGCCCGGCTGGGCGCCATGACGGCGGTGCACTCCTGGGTGTTCAACGGCACCGCGCAGCGCCACGGCCCGGCCGGCACCGCCACCGAGCAGCACGCCGCCTATCTCATCGAGCTGTCCAAGGCGTGGGCGCTCGATCCGCACCGCCCGGTGTGGCTCCAGGAGGTCGGCGCCCCCGCGCCCCACATCCCCGAGGACCACGCGGTGCGCTTCACCGAGGCCACCGTCCGCAACTCCCTTGACTGCACGGACCTTTGGGGCATCACCTGGTGGTGCTCGCACGATGTCTCCCGTTCGCTCGCGGACTTCCCGGAGCTGGAGTACGGACTGGGGCTGCTCGGCACCGACCGTACGGCCAAGCCCGTGGGGCGGGCGCTGGCGGCGCTGGCCGCGGAATGGCGGGGGCGTACGCACCGGCCGCCGGCCCGCCGCACCGCGCTGGTCGTCGACGCGGGCGACGCCGAGGCCGCACCGCACCGGTCGGCGTGCGCACCCGGCGGCCCGGTCTTCGAAGCCTGGGCGGAACTCGCCGCACAGGGCGCCCGGCCGGCTCTGGTGCTCGCCCAACAGGTCGCCGATCAGGCCCACTTGACGGGCCGTGGGATCACCGAGGTGTGCACGCCGGAAGAGGTGGGGAGCGTCTCGCACCGGGGGCGCTCCGCCTCCGACCCCTCGGACGCGTCCTAGGCCCGTCGCCCCGACCCACCGGACCGGCCCCGGCAGCGTCCCGCCGTCCGTCACTCCCGGAGGAGCCCCGATGCCCCGGCCCCACCTCCCCTTCTCCCGCCCCCTCCCCCGGCGCCGCGTGCTGCTCGCCGGGGCGGGTGCCGCCGCGGCTCTGCTCGGCCCGCCACCGGGCCCCGCGGTGGCCGTCCCGCACCCGCGCACCGCGGCCCCCTTACAGCCGTACGCCGCCTACTGGTTCCCCGACTCGCTGCCCTCCGGCACGCCCGGCGACGGCATCGTCTGGCGCAGCCTGGCGGACTGGACGCCGGAGACCGACCGGGACCTGCCGTTCAACACCGCGACGGTGCCGCTCGCCGAGCGGTTCACCCCCGTTCCCGCGAACACCACCGCCCGCGCCGGCCAGGCCCGGATCAGCGCGCTGGCGGCCTTCGACCACACCGCGGGGAATCCGTCCCAGGGCTCGGCCACCGCCGACTACTACGCGCCGACGCACTGGGCGTACCTCGACGAACTGGTCTTCTGGGGCGGTTCCGCCGGTGAGGGCCTGATCCTGGCCCCGAACGCCCCGGTCGTGGACGCCGCGCACCGCAACGGCGTACCCGTACTGGGCACCGTGTTCCTGCCCCCGGCGGCGTACGGCGGGCAGCTGCGCTGGACCCGGGACCTGGTGCGGAAGGACGGGGCGGGGCGGTTCCCACTGGCCGCGAAGCTGGTGGCGGTCGCGCGGGCATACGGCTTCGACGGCTGGTTCCTCAACGCGGAGACGGAGGGCGGGGATGCCGCGCTGGCCGCCGACATGCGGGGGTTCCTCCGGGCGCTGCGGGCGGCGGGCGCGCCCCACGGGTTGCGGATCACCTGGTACGACGCGATGGACAGCAGCGGCCGGGTCGGCTGGCAGGGGGCGCTCGACGAGCGGAACCGGGAGTTCTTCCAGGACGCCGCGGGACCGGTCGCCGACACCCTGTTCGTGGACTTCCGCTGGAGCGCGCGCTCGCTCGCCGACTCCGGGCGGCTCGCGGGCCAACTGGGCCGGAGCCGCTACGAGTTGTGGGCCGGGGTCGACGTCGAGTCGGCCGGCTGGGACACCGTGACGGACTGGGACGCGATCGTCCCCGCCGACCGGGACCATGTGGTCTCGTACGGCTTCTACCGGCCGGAGTGGACCCTGGGCCATCTGCCCGCGGGACGCACCCCGGGTGACTTCCACGCCGCGGACGACCGGTTCTGGTGCGGCGAGGGCCTCGATCCGTCCCGTCCTGGCGGGTCGGGCGGCGGCTGGCGGGCCCCCGCCGCGGCGGTCGCCGCCCGTTCGACGGTCACCGCGCTGCCGTTCGCCACGACCTTCAACACCGGCCACGGCCTGCGCTGGTACGACCACGGCACGGTCGCCTCCGGCGCGCCCTGGAACCACCTCGGGCTCCAGGACCGGCTTCCCCCGAGCCGCTGGGCGGTCCGTACTGGAGGCCAACGCCCGGACGTTTCCCTGGACTTCGCCGACGCCTGGCGCGGCGGCAGCAGTCTGCTGGTGCGCGGCATCCTCGACTCCCCCGCGACGGTGGAGCTGTTCCCCACCCGGCTGCCGTGCGGTGCCGCCACGGTCCTGGACCTCACCCACCGCCTCGACCCGGGCTCGGGCCCGGTGACCGTGGAGGTCGCCGTCGCTCCGCGGGACGCCCCGGCGCCGGGCGAACCCGCGCCGTACGTCTACCTGCCCGCCGGGACCGTCGAGGCCGGCGAGGGCGGCTGGCGCACCGTCTCCCTGCGGATCGGCGGCGCCGCGGACACCGGTACGGTCCGCGCGCTGGGCGTACGGCTGACCGGGCGCGCGGGCGCCCCCGTCGCCTGGCGGCTGGGCGGGCTCGCGGTGCACGACGCCGTGGGGAAGCCCGCCGCGCCCCACGGACTGACGGTCACCGAGGCCGCCACCGAGGGCGGGACGACCGCACT
>NZ_JBNHIN010000045.1:0-11723 GCF_050054615.1 Streptomyces sp. YGL11-2 | reverse complement strand
CGGACCGGTCCGGCACTACGAGTTGCACCGTCGCCTCCCGGACGGCACGCGGGTGTTCCTGGGAGGTACCTGCGGTACCGCCTTCCACCTCGCCGGGCTGCGCCGCGCGGCGCACGAGCCGGCGGCGCTGCTCGAAGTCCGCGCCGTGGACGAGCTCTTCGCCTCCTCGGCCCCGTCGGGGACCCGGCACCCCTGGTAGCCACGGCCGTTCCCGTCACCTCCCACCCCACTCCACGGAGTCCCCATGCATGACGATCGCGCACTGGTCGAAGCCCGTCTCCGCCGCGTCCTGGACGAACGCATCCGGCCGGCCCTGTACCCGGAGTCGGTCCCCTTGGAGGTCGCGGCCTGGGTCGCGCCCGGCGAGCCGGTACCGGTCGCGGAGGGGCTGGCCGCCCGGCACGAACCGGTGGCGGTGGGCGACGCGTGGGGCGCGCCCTGGGCGACCACCTGGTTCCGGGTGCACGGCAGGGTGCCGGAGGCGTGGGCCGGGCGCACGGTGGAGGCGGTGCTCGACCTGGGCTTCGACGAGCGGATGCCGGGCTTCCAGTGCGAGGCGCTGGTCCACACGCCCGACGGCAGTCCGGTGAAGGGCCTCAATCCGCGGAACCAGTGGGTGCGGGTCGGCGATCCGGTGCGCGGCGGCGAGCGCGTCGAGTGGCATCTGGAGGCCGCGTCCAATCCCGTCATCCTTGACGTCCATCCCTTCCTGCCCACGAAGTTGGGCGACCCGGAGACGGCGGGCAGCGAGCCGCGGTACCGGCTGACGCGGATGGATCTGGCGGTGTTCGACACCGAGGTGTGGGAGCTGGTCCAGGACCTGGAAGTGCTGGGTGAGCTGATGGTGGAGCTGGCGGTGGACAGCCCACGGCGCTGGGAACTGCTGCGCGCGGTGGGCCGGGCGCTGGACGCGATCGACCTCCAGGACGTCAACGGGACGGCGCGGGCCGCGCGCGGCCGGCTGCGGGAGGTGCTGGCGGCGCCCGCGGCGGCCTCCGCCCACCGGATCAGCGCGGTCGGGCATGCGCATATCGATTCGGCGTGGCTGTGGCCGCTGCGGGAGACGGTCCGCAAGGTCGCCCGGACCACCGCGAACATGACGGCGCTGCTCGCCGACGAGCCGGAGTTCGTCTACGCCATGTCGCAGGCGCAGCAGTACGCGTGGATCAAGGAGCACCGGCCGGAGGTGTACGCCAAGGTCAAGCAGGCGGTGGCCGAGGGGCGGTTCGTACCGGCGGGCGGGATGTGGGTGGAGTCGGACACCAACATGCCCGGCTCGGAGGCGATGGCCCGTCAGTTCGTGCACGGGAAGCGGTTCTTCCTGGAGGAGTTCGGCATCGAGAACGACGAGGCGTGGCTGCCGGACACCTTCGGGTTCGCCGCGGGGCTGCCGCAGATCATCAGGGCGGCGGGGGCGAAGTGGCTGCTGACGCAGAAGATCTCCTGGAGCCAGGTCAACGCCTTCCCGCACCACACCTTCCGCTGGGAGGGCATCGACGGCACCCGGATCTTCACCCACTTCCCGCCGGTGGACACCTACAACTGCCGGCTGTCCGGTGCCGAACTTGCCCATGCGGCACGGAACTTCAGGGACAAGGGGATCGCCCGGCACTCCCTCGCACCGACCGGCTGGGGCGACGGGGGCGGCGGCACCACCCGCGAGATGATCGCCAAGGCGCGCCGGCTGCGGGATCTGGACGGATCGCCGGTGGTGGAGTGGGAGCGGCCCGCCGACTTCTTCGCCAGGGCGGCGGCGGAGTACCCCGACGCACCCGTCTGGGTCGGCGAGTTGTATCTGGAGCTGCACCGCGGCACCCTCACCAGCCAGGCGCGGACCAAGCGCGGCAACCGCCGCAGCGAGCAGCTGCTGCGCGAGGCGGAACTCTGGTCGGCGACCGCCGCCCTGAAGGTCCAACGACCCTATCCGTACGAGGAGTTGGACCGGATCTGGAAGACGGTGCTGCTGCACCAGTTCCACGACATCCTGCCCGGCTCCTCCATCGCCTGGGTGCACCGCGAGGCGGAGCGGACCTATGCGGCACTCGCCGCCGAGCTGGAGGGCATCATCGCCGGCGCACTGGCCGCGCTGGCCGGCGGCGGCAGCCGGCCCCTGGTGGTGAACTCGGCGCCGCACACCCGCGGCGGGGTCGCGGCCGGCGCGGTGGCACCGGCGGTCACCGAGGGCGCCGCGGTGCGCGCCGAGCCCCGCCCCGGCGGCGGCTTCGTCCTCGCCCACGACCTGCTCCGCGTCGAGGTCGACGGTCGCGGCCTGGTGGTCTCGGCCTACGACCGGACGGCCGGACGCGAGGCCGTCGCACCCGGCACGGCCGCGAACCTGCTGCAACTCCACCCGGATTTCCCCAACATGTGGGACGCCTGGGACGTGGACTCCTTCTACCGCAACGCGGCCACCGACCTGACGAACGCGGACGAGATCGCCCTCGCCGAGGCGTCGCCGGACGCCGCGACGGTCCGGGTGGTGCGCACCTTCGGCGACTCGCGGGTGGTGCAGTCGCTGACCCTGGCACGTGGGCAGCGGCGGCTGGACGTCGACACCGAGGTCGACTGGCGGGAGACCGAGAAGTTCCTCAAGGCCGCCTTCCCACTGGACGTGCACGCCGAACGCTACGCGGCCGAGACCCAGTTCGGGCATCTGTACCGGCCCACGCACACCAACACCAGCTGGGAGGCGGCCAAGTTCGAGGCGTGCGCGCACCGGTTCGTGCATGTCGAGGAGCCGGGCTGGGGCGTGGCGCTGGTCAACGACGCGACCTACGGCCATGACGTCACCCGTACGGTCCGCGAGGACGGCGACGCCGGCGGGCGCGGCACCACCACGACCGTCCGGCTGTCCCTGCTGCGCGCCCCGCGCTTCCCCGACCCGGAGACCGACCAGGGCAGCCACCGCTTCCGGTACGCGCTGGTCCCCGGTGCCACCGTCGGCGACGCGGTACGCGAGGGCCATCGCATCAACCTGCCCGAGCGTCGGCTGACCGGGGCCGGCGCGGTGGCGCCCCTGGTCGCGGTCGGCAACGACGCGACGGTGGTCACCGCGGTCAAGCTCGCGGACGACCGGAGCGGCGATGTGGTCGTCCGGCTCCACGAGGCCCACGGCGGGCGCGCCAGGACCGCGCTCACCACCGGTTTCCCGCTGGCCGGCGCGGTCACCACCGACCTTCTGGAGCGCCCCACCGACGACGGACCGGCGCTGGAGCAGGCGGGGAACACCGTCCGGCTGGCACTCCGCCCGTTCCAGATCGTGACGCTGCGGCTGAGCCGGGCGGTGGACTGACGGGCGGGGCGGCGGGCCGAGCGGGGCCGGCGGGAGGGACGCTCAGCCGGGATCCGAGGAGGGCGTCCGGGCGTCGCGGCAGGTGTCGCGGCGCCCGTCGTGCCGCCGCTCGCGCCCCGCGCCGCGCCCGCGGCCCGCCTGCCGGCCGCGCAGCCGCTCCTGGCGGCGGGCGCCCGCCTGGCCGCCTGCCGCCTCCTGGCCCGGATCCCGGCTCGGATCCAGCCCCAGCATGTCCATCAGCAGGGCCAGGTCACCCGCGTCCCTGGCGCGGCCGGCCAGGGCCTTCCTGGCGAGCCGCCGCTCCTCATCACCGGGCAGGGGGCGCACGGCGGTGTCCTCGGCACTGCGGTGTTCATCGCTCACCGCTGCATTCTCGGCCGGACCGCGGCGCCGTGCCCGTCGAACGGGCCGATGGGCTCACGGACGCGGCACCGACGGCGCATCGGACAACAGCGCCATAACGGTTCGATTACCGCAACCGGCGACGGAACCGGCAGCACCCGTTTTCGCTCTTTATGGTCACTTGCACGTGATCGTTCAGTACCGGAGAGACCGTTGAAACACCGTTACGCCGCCGCCCTCACGGCCACCCTCCTCGCCTCCTGCGTCCTGCTCACCGGCTGCTCGGAGAACGGCAATCCGGTCGACTTCAACGCGGGCGCCAAGGGCGACGGCGGCACACCGGTCAAGCCGGTGGACAGCGACACCCTGATGCCGACCGGCCCCAAGAGCGACTTCCGGATCACCCGGACCCTGGACGACGGCACGCACATAGGCCGGGCGACGCTCAAGGGCGCGAAGTCGGGCGTCACCGGCAGCGTCTGGGTCTGGGCGCCGAAGGAGTACAGCGACCCCAAGTACGCCAAGAGCGGTTTTCCGGTGCTGATGGCCCTGCCCGGCGGCCTGGGCAGCCCGCAGGACAAGAACGGGGTCACCAATTACTGGGTCGGTGGCGATATCAAGCTCCAGGAGAATCTCGCCAAGTGGACCGCGGAGGGAAAGAGCCTGCCGTTCATAGTGGTGATGCCGATGCTCAACCCGGACACCCGCTATCACGACGGCAGTGATATTCCCGGCCAGCAGAAGATGGGCACCTGGCTGACCGAGGACGTCGTCGATCTGACCAAGGCCAATTTCCGCACCTTCAAGTCGCGCGAAGGCTGGGCCTTCATGGGTTCGTCGTCGGGCGGCTTCGCCGGGTTCAAGTCCGTACTGAAGTCCCCGCAGAAGTTCAAGGCGGCGATAGCCAGCGGCCCGGACATCGTGCCGGACTCCCCGATGTGGGCCGGCCACCAGAAGGAGAAGGACGCCAACAACCCGGAGAAGCTCGCCGCGCAGCTGCTGAAAAAGGGCGGCCCGGACGTCTACATCGCCTTCCAGGCCGGTTCGAAGGAATCCGCCACCTCGGTCGTCAACCCCATCCGTAAATTCCGCGAAAAGTACGGAAAGGGTCCGATCCACACCTCGATGCAGCTCATTCCCGGCGGCCGGCACAACGCCTGGGATTACCAGAAGGGGATGGCGGCCGGCTCTCTCAAGTTCATCAGCGACCATCTCAAGGCCCCCATTCCCAGCTCCTGATGCACATGTCCCGGCCCGGGGCGATGCTGGTGTCGAGGGGGGACCGTGGTGAGGAGGACGCCCCATGTCCGTACTGGACAAGCTCAAGGAACTGCTCAAGGGACACGAGGAGCAGGCAGGCAAGGGCATCGACAAGGCCGGGGACTACGTCGACGAAAGGACCCAGGGCAAGTACACGGGTCAGGTCGACGCCGCCAAGGAGAAGATGCGGGAGCAGTTCGGCAAGCCCGAGGGCGAGGACCGGCCACCGCAGACCTGAGCATCCGCCGGGTCCGGGGCCGCGCCCCGCGTCTACGCTGAACGGATGATCACCACGTCCGTCCAGCTCGCCCCCGACGTCCTGATGCGCCCCGCCGAGCCGGCGGACGCCGGCGGCCTCGCCCGGGCCTACCGGCGCAGCCGCGACCACCTCCGCCGCACCGAGCCGGTCCGCGGCGAAGCGTTCTACACCCCCGCCGGCCAGTCGGAGCGGCTCCGCTTCCAGCTGGCCGAGCGGGACGCCGGGCGGGTCATGCCATGGGTCCTGGTCCGGGAGCCGGGCGACGGCGCCGCGGAGCCGGAGATCGCCGGTGCGATCACCCTCTCCCAGATCACCTACGGCCCGCTGTGCAGCGCCTCCGTCGGCTACTGGATAGACGCCGGCCACCTCCGGCGCGGGCTCGCCTCCGCCGCGGTGACGGCGGTGTGCGCGGCGGCCGACGAGGAGTTGGGCCTGCACCGGTTGGCGGCCGGCACGTTGCTGGACAACCTCGCCTCGCAGCGCGTCCTGACCAGCTGCGGTTTCACCCCCTACGGCACCGCCGAGAACTACCTCCACATCAACGGCGCCTGGCGCGACCACCGGCTCTTCCAGAAGATCCTCAACGATCGCCGCCCCTGAAGGACCGGAGCGCCCGTACGGCGGCACAGCACGGCGCCCGCCCCTCGGCGTGAGGGAGCGGGCGCCGTGCGGTGTTCCGACGGGCGGCCGGGGCGCTTACGGCGTGGTCGCCACCCGGATCTTCTCCGCCTGCGGGCCCTTGTGCCCCTGGGTGACCTCGAAGGTCACCTTCTGGCCCTCCAGGAGCTCCCGGTAGCCGGTCGCGTCGATATTGGAGTAGTGCGCGAAGACATCGGCGCCGCCGCCGTCCTGCGCGATAAAGCCGAATCCCTTTTCCGAGTTGAACCACTTCACCGTGCCGGAAGCCATGTCCGTCTCCTTCGTTCGATGGGCTCGAATCGGCTCCCGCACCACGCGGAACCCGGAGGTGATCGCCCTGGTCCGGAGAGGCACTGGACAACAAGAACGCCCGTGAATGCGACACGGGCGCCCGGCACTTCGGAACCACGACAGCTGTTCAGGACGCTACACCGACCAACGCCGCCAGTCACCACAAACCATGGCAAAAGCGTCATCCTTCACCGGGCAAGGTCACACCACATGCTCCGGATACCTGACCGATCGCACGGATGTACTACATCTGGCGGTCGCCGGGGCGGACTCAGGACGGCTGCCCGTCCTCCGGCCCGTCCGGCCGGCGCCGGCGCCACCACAGCGCGGTACCCAGCCCGGCGGCCGCGACCGCACCGGCTGCGGAGAAGGACCACACGATCACCGCGTTCGCATCGGAGCCGGGCCTGCCGGCCGCCGCCCGGCGCAGCTTGGTGGTCGGCCCCCCGTCGACCGCCTTCTCGGTCCCGGGATCGCGCTCGGCGGGGGCCGGGGCGGGCAGCATGCCGACCGCCGCGGCCCGGGGCGCCGCCTCGAAGCCCCAGTCCAACAGCGCGCGGGCCTCCTCGTAGACGGCGTTCTCGGCGCCGGACCGGGGGTTCATGACGGTGACCAGCAGCGTCCGGTCGCCGTGCCTGGCCGCGGCAATCAGGGTGTTCCCGGCGTGCGACGTATAGCCGTTCTTCACCCCGATCAGGCCGTCGTACGGCGCCACGCCGTGCGAGCCGACCAGCAGCCGGTTGGTGTTCTGGATGCCGGAGGTGTCCGCGCCGCCGTCCACCGGGAACTGTGCGGTCTTCGTCGCGGCGAAGTGGGCGAAGTCCGGGTTGGCGAGCCCGGCCTGGCCGAAGAGGGACAGGTCGTACGCGGAGGAGAACTGCCCCGGTGTGTCGAATCCGTCCGCCGACTCGACCGTGGTGTCGCGGGCGCCCAGCCGGTCCGCCGTCGCCCGCATGTCGGCGATGGTCTTGCCCCAGCCGCCGTTCATCGCGGCGAGCGCGTGCACCGCGTCGCTGCCCGAGCTGAGGAAGACGCCGTGCCAGAGGTCGGCGACGCGGTAGGGCGTGTCCTCCTTGACCCCGGCGAGCGCGCTGCCCGACTCGATGCCGGCCAGGTCCGCACCGGAGACGGTGTGCACCGTCCCCTGGGAAAAACGCGGCAGCACCGTCAGCGCGAACAGTGCCTTGAGGGTGCTGGCGGGCGGCAGCGGCCGGTGGGCGTCCTTGGCCGCCAGGATCTTGCGGCTGCCCAGCTCGGTGACGGCCCAGGACATCGCCGAGACCCGCGGCGGCTCGGGCACCCCGGGCCGGGGCACGAACTGCACGCCCCGGTCGTCCAGCGTGCTCTCGGCACGGGACGGTGGCGCGCCGCGCAGGTCGTCGATGCCGTACGGGCCATCAGCGACCGCGGGACCGCACAAGGCCAGCAGGCCCGCGGCGCAGACGGCCGCGGCGCTCACCGCTCGGACGGGGGGCCAACTCGCTGTCGACATGTTGGCCACGCTAAGAACCGCGCCCGCCGCGCGCCGGTTGGCGTACTCCATACGATGGCGGACCGCCCCGAGTGCCGTACACCGCGGCGGGCCCGCACCGTCCGCCCCGGAGGCGCCGGCGCGGGCCGGCTCCCCGGGGCGGACGGACCCGGCACCGAGTGCCGGGTGCGCGCCAACGGGCAGTCTCTGCGGGTGCGTTGGACGCGGCCGGCCAGCGCGCCGCACGCCTCGCGAGGAGGTCCGCGCAGCGCGGATCCTTCTCGCGAAGCCTCCGCACGGCGGCCGCGGTACCAGACAACCCGCGGGCGCCTCACCGGAGGCCGGGCAGGCTCCCCAGTTCGGCGACCTTCAGCACCCTGGCCGCCACGACGAAGACCAGGCCCATGGTGGCGCCGCCGGCGGCCAGCGCCAGGACGGGCGTCCAGCCGGGCGGGGTGGCGAGCCCCGAGCAGGCGCGGGCCGCCAGCCAGCCGAGGGCGCCCGCCACGGCGGCGGACGCGGTCAGCTTGCCGTAGGTACGGCACAGCCGGCGCCCGTCGAGGCGGCCGGAGAGCCGGCGGCGCAGTAGCAGCGCGGTGGCGAGCAGCCCGGCCCCGTACGCCAGGGCGTAGGCGGCGGCCATCCCGGTGACCGCCCAGCGGGCGGGCAGCCACAGATGGCACGCGGTGGCCAGGGCGATGTTGACACCGGCGATCCACCCGGCCATCCAGAACGGCGTCCGGGTGTCCTCGAAGGCGTAGAAGCCGCGCAGCAGCAGATACTGGGTGGAGAACGGGATCAGGCCGAGGCCGAACGCCTGCAACATCTGTCCGATCGGCCGGGCCGACGCGGCGTCAACGGCACCGTGGGCGAAGAGCAGTTGGGCGGCCTGGGGGCCGAAGACCAGGAAGAAGAAGGCGGCCGGGACGATGAGCACGCCGCTGACCCGCAGCGCGCGGGAGAGGTCGTCGCGCAGGTCGTCCAGGCGGTGTTCGGCGACCGCCCGGCTCATCCGCGGCAGCAGCGCGGTCACCAGCGAGACGGTGACGATCGACTGCGGCAGGGTCCAGATGCCCTGGGCCTGGCCGTAGGCGGCGTATCCGACGCCGGCGGTGGGGAGTTGCTGGTCGGCGGCGTTGGCGTAGTGCGTGACGACGGCCATCGCGGCCAGGTTGGCGAGCACGAGCAGCAGGGTCCAGCGGGCGGCGCCGATGGTCTTGCGCAGCCCGGTACCCCGCCAGTCGAAGCGCGGCCGGAAGCGGAAGCCGGCGGCCCGGGCGAACGGGATCAGGGCCAGGCCCTGGAGGGCGATGCCGCCGGTGGTGGCGATGCCCAGCAGCTCGATCTGGCCGGGCGTGATGTCCTCGACGCGGTCCGACCCGGCCAGCAGGCCGATGTACCCGCCGAACATCGCGATCAGCACGACGTTGTTGAGCACCGGCGTCCACATCATCGCCCCGAACTTGTCGCGGGCGTTGAGGACTTGGCCGAAGACGAAGAACAGCCCGTAGAAGAAGATCTGCGGGAGGAGGAAGCGGGCGAAGACGACGGTGAGGGCGAAGGCGGCGTGGTGCCCGGGCGTGTCCGGGGTGAAGACGGCGACGATCTGCGGCGCGGCCCAGACCGCGAGCAGGGTGCCGACGGCGAGCACGCTCAGGACGAGGGTGACCAGCCGCTGCTCGTAGGCCCGGCCGCCGTCCGCGTGCTCGGCCCGGGCGCGGACCAGCTGCGGCACCAGCACGGAGTTCAGCGCGCCGCCGATCAGCAGGGTGTAGATGCTCATCGGGACGACGTTGGCGGTGGTGTACGTGCTTGCCAGCAGCGCGGTGCCCAGCGCCGCCGCCTGGAGCACGGTGCGGATCAGCCCGGTGGCGCGGGAGACCACGGTCCCCGCCGCCATCAGCATCGACGAGCGGCGCAGCCCGCCCGTACCGGTGCCGTCGCCGCCCCCGGGCGCGGGTCCGTCGTCCGACGGCGGCCGGTCCGGGAGGCGCAGCCGCATGGTGTCGTGGTGTGTGGTCCCCTCCTGCATCCCGCCAATCTATGCCAGGCGCCGGGCGGGGCCGGGCAGCGGGCGGGCCCGGCCGGGGTCGAGCAGCGGCCCGAGCAGATCGCCGTACCGCTCCCGGCGTTCCGCGATCTCGTCGAAGCGGAAGGCGAGTTGGCCCGGTTCGGCGCAGGCCGCGACCTCGTCCCAGGTGACGGGGGTGGAGACGGTCGGGGTCGGGCGGGCGCGCAGGGTGTAGGCGACCGCGGTGGTCTTGGCCGCGGCGTTCTGGGAGAAGTCGACGAAGACCTTGCCGGCGCGCAGCGCCCTGGTCATCTTGTGCACGACCAGGTCCGGAAGGGCCGTCCGGGCCTCCACGGCCAGCGCCCTGGCGTAGGCGGTGGTGTCCTCGGCGGGGGTGGGCTCGACGGGCACGATCAGGTGCAGGCCCTTGGAGCCGCTGGTCTTGACGTGGGCGTCCAGCCCGTCGGCGGCCAGCCGGCCGCGCAGCCAGCGGGCGGCGGTGCAGCACTCGACGACGGTGGCCGGTGCGCCGGGGTCCAGGTCGAAGACCAGCCGGTCGGCGATGCCCGGTGCGTCGCGGGTCCACTGCGGGGCGTGCAGTTCGACTACCAGGTTGGCGGCCCAGACCAGGGTGGCCAGGTCCTGGATCAGGACCTGCCGGGTGGGCGCCGACCTCGAATGGGGGACCTCGCAGGTCTCCACCCAGGAGGGCGTGCCGGGCGGCACGTTCTTGGTGAAGAAGCGCTGGCCGCCGGGCCCGTCGGGGAAGCGCAGGAAGGACACCGGCCGGTCGTGGAGGTGGGCGAGCAGCACGTCCGCGGCGGTGGTGCAGTAGTGCAGCACCTCGCCCTTGGTGGTGCCGGTCTCCGGATAGAGGACCTTGTCCAGGTTGGTCAGCGAGAGGCGCCGCCCCTCCACGACGGTGATCGGCGACATACCATGAGAATCCCACACAAGGGATGAACTATGCGATCTATATGGAACGGGTCGATATCGTTCGGCCTGGTCACCATCCCCGTGAAGACCTACAGCGCCACCGACCGGACCTCGTCCGTCTCCTTCGTCCGCATCCACGAGAAGGACGGCGCACCCGTCCAGTACCGCAAAGTCTGCGAACTGGACGGCGAGGAGGTGCCCAACGAGGAGATCGGCAAGGGCTATCAGCCGCCGGGCGACGACATCGTCGTGCCGATCACCGACGACGATCTGTCCCGGCTGCCGCTGCCGACCGCCAAGACCCTCGCCATCCTCTCCTTCGTCGACCCGGGCGAGATCGACCCGCTCCAGCTGGACACGTCCTACTACCTGGCGCCCAACGGGGCCGCCGCCGCCAGACCGTACGCGCTGCTGCGGGAGGCGCTGGAGCACCACCGCAAGGTCGCGATCGGCAAGGTGGCGATGCGGGGCCGGGAGAACCTGGCGATGCTGCGCTCCTACGAGGGCGCGCTGGTGATGCACGCGCTGCTGTGGCCGGATCAGATCCGGCCCGCGGACGGGGTCGCACCCGAGGACGTGAAGATCCGCGAGAACGAACTCACGCTGGCCGAGACCCTGATGGACTCGCTGGGCGCACTCGACCCGGCCGAACTCCACGACGACTACCGCCAGGCCGTCGAGGAACTCGTCGCCGCCAAACTGGAGGGCACGGCCCCGGTCGCCGCCGACACGTCCGGCACCTCCGGCGCCCAGGTCATCGATCTGACGGCGGCCCTGGAGAAGAGCGTCCGGGCGGCCCGCGGCGGTGGGGGCGGCAACGGGTCCGCCTCGGTCACACCCCTGCGGGCGCGTGGCAAGGCCGCCGAGAAGACCCCGGCGAAGAAGACGGCGACCGCCGCGAAGACGCCCGCGAAGGCCGCCGCGAAGAGCGGCACCGCGCAGCGCACCGCGCGCGAGCGGAACGTGGCGGAGAAGGCGGAGAAATCCGCACCGGCGAAGCGGTCGGCGAAGACCGCCGCGACCGGGCAGACGAGAACGGCGAAGGCCGCGGCGTCCGGCGCCGCGACCAAGTCCGCGACCAAGTCCGCGGCGAAGAAGCCCGGCAGAAGAGCCCACGCTTAGGGCCCCACCCCCACCGCTGCCTCTAGACCCGGATTTCGCACGTGCCTCGTCTGGTTGGAACGAGGCAGGTGCGGTGTCTGGTTGTCGGTGTGGTCGTTGA
>NZ_JBNHIN010000044.1:52197-71237 GCF_050054615.1 Streptomyces sp. YGL11-2 | reverse complement strand
GCCGTCCGGGGCGACCGCGGGACGGTCGGTCGCCCGCGGCCCGGACGGCCGCGCGCCCCGCCGGCCGCGCATTCCGCCGTGCGTGCACGCGCTCACAGGGACGGGTAGATGTCCCCGCCGCGCATGGCGCTCTCCTGCTCGCTCCGGCTCTGCAGCCGGCGCGACTTCTCCTGGAGCCGCTTCTTCTCCTTCGGATCACTGGTGTGCTGCGCGGCCTCGGCCAGCTCCTGAGCCTTTTCCCGCATGTGCTGGAGGCGTTGGCGTGTCTCGTCCGTGCCCATGACCATTCCTTATCGTTACCGATTCGCCCTTACCGCTTCGTGCGGCATCGCGGAAATCTGCTGTAACCAGCGAATCAGGGTGCGCGTCCTTTAGCACGTCGAAATGTCACGCAGTGCGATAGCGCATTCACGAAATGCGGTCGGGTGCTGGTGGACCCCATCGAGCATCCCGATGGGCGGTATAAGCGCATAATGGGGGCCATGTAGGGAACCAGCCTGTCCGGAGGTTGATCCCGATGGTCCCTCTTGTGCTTGCGCTGCTGCTCATTCTGATCTTCCTGGGCGCCGGTTTCGTGATGAAGCTGCTGTGGATCGTGGCCATCGCGCTGCTGGCGTCCCTGCTGCTCGGCTTCCTCTTCCGTTCCCACGGCCGCCGCGGCACCCGTGGCCGCCGGGACCACTGGTAGGCGGATTCCCATGTCGACGATGATGCCCGCCCGCACCGCCATCGGCGGTGCCCCGTGCTGGGTGAGCCTGATGACCCACGACCTCCCGGGCGCGGAGAAGTTCTACGGCGAGGTCCTCGGCTGGAACTTCCGGCCGGGAAAAATGGGGGCCGAATTCTCCATCGCCCTCGCCCAGGACCAGCCGGTCGCCGGGATCGGGCTGCTGCCGCCGAGCTTGCGGATCGCCGTCGCCTGGACCCCGTACTTCGCCGTGGAGAGCGCCAACGAGACGGCGGCCCGGATCCGTGAGCGCGGCGCCACCCTCGCGGTGGGCCCGCTCGAACTGGGCAAAGGGCGCGCCGCGCTCGCCGCCGACCGCGACGGCGCGGTGTTCGGCCTCTGGGAAGGCCAGACCCTCTCCTGGGCGGTGGGGGAGGGGGAGGCGCCGACGTGCCTGGAGCTGCGGACCCGCGACGCCTTCGACGCGGCGATCTTCTACGGCGAGGTCTTCGGCTGGGCCCCCGGGCCCGGCGGCTGCGACATCACCTACGAGCACGACGAGGTGATCGTGCGGGACGGCGAGCAGACCGTGGCCGCACTGCGCGGCGGAGCCGTCGAAGCCGCCCCGGACCCGCATGTCCGGCCCCGCTGGCATGTCTCCTTCCCCGTGCACGACATCGAGAAGGTCACCGCCGCCGCCGTTTCCGCCGGCGGCTTCGTCCTCCCGGTCACGCCGATGGTCGACGGCAGCGGCTGCCAGGCCGTCGTCCGCGATCCCCAGGGCGGACTGTTCACCGTCGCGACCACATAGAGAGCAGCGCGCGGGCCGTACCGAGGGGACGGCCCGGTGACGGGGCCGGCGGGCGATCCGCCGACAGGAGAGGACTCCGGCGTCGCCGGCGGACGGACCCGCGGCCGGCACGGCCGACACGCCCGGTGTTTCCCCGTGTCCACGGCGTGTCTCCACCGGATGGCCATCCCTGAATGGCGCGGGCGGCCAAGAGGGACGTTGGCTGAACCAAAGCACGCACAACGCCCGATGAGTGTCAGCGCCCCCGGTGCCCGATGCTCCCCCTCGTTCAGTGGAGTCCCTACATGTCATCTGAACCAGCTCCTGGTGGGGGCGACGCCGACCTGTCACCGACAGACGCCGGCGAACACGTTCCGCCCACGAATCCGGAAAACGTCTCGGTCCGCACCCTCGTGTGGACGGCGGCCACCACGAGGCCCGTGGAGGAAGTCGCCGCCCTCGTGGAACTGCTCAAGCGCAGTGGCGAAGACCCCAATCCAGGCGACGAAGTCCTGAGAGCGGCGGCGATGACCCGGCCGGTGAGCGAGCTCGGGCCGCTCCTCGCCATGCTCGGCGAAGCCCCGCACACCGCGGAGTCGAGCTACGAGGCGCTGCGTGCGGCGGCAGTGAACAGATCCGTCGACGAGGTCGTCCAGCTGATCCGGCTGTTCGACAGTGCGCGGGAGGCCCACTTCCCCGTCGAGGGCCCGCCGGGCGGCGACAACTTCCCCGACGGCCACCACTTCCCCGAGAGTCACGTCGACACGATGGGCCAGGCGACCTCGGGCATGCCGATGGTCAACGACCCCGTCCTCGAACCGTATCCCGACCCCTACGGCCACCCGGCCGACAACGGGTACCCGAACCAGGCCCCGCACACCGCCGGCCCCCACGAGTCGGCGATGCGCGACGGACTGCACCGGGACGCCCCGCCCTGGCCGCAGAACTCCCCCTGGCCCGCCAACACGCCCCAGGGCGGCGCCGGATGGCCGGCGGCCGGGGCGCCCTCGCAGTCCGGCCAGGCGGTCGGCGGAATGCTCCGCTCCGCACTGCGCTGGCCCGCCGCCGCGGCGCTGGCCCTGTGCGGGCTCAGCCATCTGCCGGTGGGACTGTCGGAGGTCCACAACGGTCCTTCCGACGGCATCTCGATGGCCATCGCGGCGGTCTATCTGCTGCTGGCCGGCTGGCTCGCGATGCGTGACACGGCCGCCATCTGGACGGCCAGCGCCAGCGCCGCGGTCACTGTCATCGTCCTGCATGCCCTCTCCCGGGCCGGCGTCCTGGCCCCCCTGAGCAGCAGCCTGGGCGATGCCGGCATGTGGCCGGAGCTGCTGGCGGTCGGTCTGGCGATCGTCAGTGCCGGCCTCGCCGGTGCGGCGCTGCTCCTGCGTCCGCGCAGGGTGAGTCCCGCCACGGCCGGTGCGTAAGCGGCAAGCGGATGAGGTGGCTGTCCCTGGGGGACGGCCGCCTCATCTCGCATGCAGCACCGGCCCCGCGGCCACTGCGGTGTTGTCGGCCAGCTCCATGACTCCCCGGATCCGCGCACAGTGCGCACAGCAGAAATACCGGCCGTCCGCCTCCAGACCGTGACCGAGAATCCGGCACTCGCAGTTCTCACAGGTCGGGGCGAGCAGATGCGCCGCGCATTCCACACAGTCGAAGACATGGACCTCGCCCGCGGTGTGCACTTCGAATCCCCGCGCGTAGTCGTTCCCGCAGACTTCGCAGACTGCCATGGTGATCCCTCCGTTCCGCAGATCCCTGGACCCTTGGATGGATGTGGCTGGGGGCGGCGACGGCTCCGTTGAACGCACCGCGAGGTGAACCCCCTGCGATGCCGGGCGCCTTCCGGTTCGGCGCGCCCGCCGGCGCCTCACTTCCATCGTCGCACCGGCCCCGCCCACCCGCAGAGGCAGCTCACTGCCGCGACGAGTAGCGGTGCAGGACCCAGGCCGGCAGCGCGAACCAGCACAGGACGAACCACGCGACCAGGCCCGCCACGACCCAGGGCGCGGCAGTGCCGTTCAGCGCGATCCGCAGAATCAGCAGCAGCGCCGAGGCGACCGTGGCCAGCAGCAGTACGACACCGACCAGCGCCAGCCGCGAGGCCCACAGCACGGTCTGCGGCTTGAGCCGGTGCCCGGTGACCAGCCGGTGGAAGGTCACCGTCCCGACCAGCGCGCCGGTGGTGGCCGCGCCCAGCAGCACGGTCACGACGTAGATGACGCGGTCGGCCTGGCCGAGGACGGCGAAGCGCGGGGTGAACACGACGGTCAGCAGGAAGCCGAAGAGGATCTGCACGCCGGTCTGGATGACCCGCACCTCCTGCAGGAGTTCGCTCCACCGCCGGTCGGCCCGCTCCTCCGGCGTCTCGTGACGACCGTGCGGTTCCGGGCCGGCCGGCGCGCCCTCGTTCACCTCTCCTCGCCGTCTCCCCGCACGGTTGCCTCCCGGCCTCCCGGCTCAGTTCGTCGCCGCCGGGTTCTTCGCCTGCGTGGTGACGTGGAATGCCAGCTCGTCGTCCTGGACGTCCACCCGCACCTGGTCACCGGCCGACAGCGCACCGTCGAGCAGCAGTCGCGACAGCCGGTTGTCGACCTCGCGCTGGATGGTCCGGCGCAGCGGCCGGGCGCCGTATTCGGGCTGGTGGCCGCGGCGGGTGAGCCAGTCCACCGCGTCCGGGGTGAAGTCGACGGAGACGTCCTGGGCGCTCAGCCGGCGGCCCGTCCCCTGCAGTAGCAGACCGGTGATCTGGTGCAGCTGCTTGTCGGTGAGCTGCCGGAACACGATGATCTCGTCGAGCCGGTTGAGGAACTCGGGCCGGAAGTGTCCGCGCAGGGTGGCCAGCGCCCGCTCCCGCGCCCCGTCGTCCGCCCCCGCCTCGGCGGTGCCGAAACCGAGCACCCCGCGACCGCTGCTGAGCGCCTCCGAGCCGAGGTTGCTGGTCATCACGATCACGGTGTTCTTGAAGTCCACCGTCCGGCCCTGAGAGTCCGTCAGATGACCGTCGTCCAGCACCTGCAGCAGCATGTTGAAGACGTCCGGATGGGCCTTCTCGACCTCGTCGAGCAGCAGCAGCGAGTACGGGTGATGGCGCACCGCCTCGGTCAGCTGGCCCGCGTCCTCGTGGCCGACGTACCCGGGCGGGGCGCCGATCAGCCGGCTGACCGTGTGCCGCTCCTGGTACTCGCTCATGTCGAGCCGCACCATCCGGTCCTCACTGCCGAACAGCGCCTGGGCCAGCGCCCGGGCGAGTTCCGTCTTGCCCACACCGGTCGGACCGAGGAAGAGGAAACTGCCGATCGGCCGGTTCGGATCGGCGAGCCCGGCGCGCGAGCGCAGCACCGCCTCCGAGACGGCCGTCACGGCGTCCACCTGCCCGATCACCCGGCCCTGGAGCCGCCCCTGCAACCCGAGCAGCCGGTCCTTCTCCTCCTCCGTCAGGCTGCTCACCGGCACGCCGGTCTGCCGGGAGACGACCTCCGCGATGTCCTCGGCGGTCACCTCCACGATCCGGCCGTCACCGACCACCGGCCGGGCGCCCTGGTTCGTCTGGATGCCCTCGATCCGCCGGGTCAGCTCGGCGATCCGGTCCCGCAGCTCGGTCGCCCGCTCGTACTGCTCGGAGGCGACCGCCTGGTCCTTGTCCCGGACCAACTGCTCGGATTCGCGTTCCAGATCGCGCACGCTGGGGGTCTTGGTGGCCGAGCGCAGCCGTACCCGGGCGCCCGCCTGGTCGATCAGATCGATGGCCTTGTCCGGCAGGAACCGGTCGGTGATGTAGCGGTCGGAGAGCTCCACGGCCGCCAGCACCGCTTCGGTCGTGTAGCGCACCTGGTGGTGGGCCTCGTAGCGGTCCTGCAACCCGCGCAGGATCTCCACCGTGTCGGCGATGGTCGGCTCGGGTACGAGGATGGGCTGGAAGCGGCGGGCGAGCGCCGCGTCCTTCTCGATGTGCCGCCGGTACTCCTCCAGCGTGCTGGCCCCGATGACATGCAACTCGCCGCGCGCCAGCGCGGGTTTGAGCATGTTGCTGGCCTCCAGCGCACCGCCGTCCCCCGTGCCGCCGCCCGCGCCGACGACCGTGTGCAGCTCGTCGATGAACACGATCAGCGAGTCGGTGTGCGCGCGGACCTCCTCGATGATGTTGTTCATCCGCTCCTCGAAGTCACCGCGGTACCGCGTACCGGCGACCACCGCGGTCAGGTCCAGCGCCACGATCCGCCGCCCGGCCAGCGTCTCGGGCACCTCCCCGTCCGCCAGCCGCTGCGCCAGCCCCTCCACGATTGCGGTCTTGCCGACCCCCGCGTCACCGACCAGCACGGGATTGTTCTTTCCCCGCCGGGACAGCACCTCGATGGTCTGCTCGATCTCCTCCTCGCGGCCGATCACCGGATCGATCCGGCCGGCCCGCGCGAGATCGGTCAGATCGCGGCTGTACTTGTCCAGCGTCGGCGTGTCGTGATGCGGTACGGCCCCGTGCTCGGCGCCCTGCCCCGCGGGCGGATGCCCGCCGGCACTGCCGTGCGAGGCGGCCGACGCCTGCACGTCGAAGTGCGCGAGGTTCAGAATCCGCCCGGCCGCCGAATCCAGGTTCCCGGCCAGCGCCTCCAGCACATGCTCCGGACCGATGTACGAGGCCCCCGTACCGCGCGCCAGCTCGTGCGCCCCCAGCAGCGCCCGCTTCACCGCCGGTGTCACCGCGACGCTCTTCTGGAGCGGCCCGGAACCCGCGTTGCGGTCGATCTCCGCCGCCAGCGCGTCCGGATCCGCACCCTGCTGCCGCATCAGGCTCCGGGTCGGCTCCGCGCTGAGGGCCGCCCGCAGCAGATGCTCGGTACCGAGCTCGGGACTGCCGTGTTCGGCGGCGTACGCGGCGGCGGAGGTCACCAGGTCCCGGGCGGAGCCGCTCATCAGCCGGGCGATGTCCGCCTGCTTCGGCATGGGCGCTCCTCCCTCGCCACCGGACGACTGCGCGCTGCGCCCGAAGAACCGCGAGAGAAAGTCACCAAACGAGTCCGGGCCGTTACCCTCCGGACCCATGAATCCGTTGCTCATGTGCGTCCGTTCCGCTGTCACGACCGTGCCGCGACACGCTGTCTGGTCGGGTTCGTAGCGCTCATTCCTGTGCAGTGCTCCCCTGTGCGCTCATCGGCTGCGACTCCTCGACTCCTCTGCTTCAGGATCCGCGCCGGGAGGGCTGTCCGCACCCGGGGGACAGGGCGAGCGCCGAACCCGGGGCGGCAGCCCCCTCGCCACGGTCTCGGCCGATACGGTCCCGGAGGGGAGCGCGGACGACGGGGGAGGAGAGCCTGCCGACCCCGGGCGCCGGACCCCGGCCGCGCACCCGGCCGGGGTCACCGCCAGGGCGTCACGCCGCGCCGGCGAGCTCCTGCCGTACGGCGATCGCGTTGAGCCGGATCCCGCACCGCACGACGTCGTCGAGGGTGAGCTCGCCCACCTCGTCCGCGGTCAGCGCCAGGGTCACGTCGACACAGCAGGCGACGGCGTGGACGTACTCCTCGGTCTCCTCGTCCTGGAGCGCGAACAGCACGTTGTAGTAGTAGCTCGTGCTGTCCGGGGAGTCCCCGTGGAAGGAGAGGTGCGTGCCCTCCTGCGCGTCGAGGCCGAGGAAGGCGTCGGCGAGCGCGGCCTCGACCTTCTCCCAGAAGACGGGGTTGCCGAAGGGGTGCGTGAGCGCCTGGCGGACGGCTTCCCGGAGCGAGAGCACCATGACGCCCACGGGGGCCGTCTCCTGGAGACCCCAGCCGCGGACGATCCTGACGGTCGAGCCGCCGGGGATGGCGCTCGCCGCCCGGCTGATCTCCCCGAACTCGAAGTCCACGGTCGCCGGGGCGATCGCGTGCTGGAACGCGTCGGCAATGCGCCGCGCCTGCTCCAGCGCGGCGGGGCCCACCTCGAAGACCGTCCGGAAGGTCGTCTTCTCGGCGGTGGGCTGGTCGGACATGACTGCTCCTCACATGCGAATGGATCACGTCGCGCCGACCGGCAAGTAGGCCGCCCGCCCCACGAGATGACGGGGCCGCCCTCGCGCTTTCCGTGTCACTGCCGTCCGCGGCAAGCCACTACGGGCCGGTTGGTGCCGTTTGTGCGGCGGTGGCCCCGGCAGCCGTCGCGGTCCCGCGCAGCCCCGGCGTGCCGAGGCCCACCAGGACGACCGCGCCGACGCAGAGCAGGCCGCCGCTGACCAGAGCCGTCGCACCCGACGTCGCGGCCGCCACGAGTCCGCCGCGCAGATTGCCGAGGTCCGGGCCGCCCTGCCCGACGATCTGCTCCGCGGCGCCGACCCGGCCGAGCAGTTCGCCCGGGGTGTGCGACTGGACGAGGGTGCTCCGGGACACCACGGTCACGGTGTCCGCGGCACCCGCCAGAACGAGGAAGGCCAACCCGCACCACGCGTTGGGCGACAGCCCGAACAGCGCCAACGCCCCACCCCAGGCGGCCGATCCGCCGAGCATGACCAGACCGGGGCGGGACAGCCGGGTGAAGCTCCCGGAGAAGACGGACGCGGCCACGCCACCGGCGGCCAACGCGGTGAGAAAGAGCCCGAGCGTCCGCGGATCGCCCCCGAACCGCTCGGAGTTGAGCAGCGGGAACAGGCTGACCGGCATCGACAGCACGGTGGCGGCCAGGTCCGTGAGCAGGGCCCCGCGGATGACGGGGGTGCGCACCAGGAAGGCCAGCCCGTCCAGTACGCCGCGCAGCCCCGGCCGCGCCGGCTCGTCCCCCGGCGGCAGCGGCGGCAGACCGAACGCCCCGTAGAGCCCCGCGGCGAAGGTCAGCGCATCGACCAGATAGCAGGCGCCGACACCGAGCCCGCCCAGGACCAGCCCGCCCAGCGCCGGCCCCAGCAGCATCGCGCCCTGGAAGGAGACCCGTTTCAGCGCCAGCCCGGCGGCCAGTTGCCGCTTCGGCAGCAGGTGCGGGACGAAGGTACGGGACGCCGGTCCGCTGCCGGCGAGGAAGCAGGACTGCACCGCCACCAGGAGCAGCACACCCGCGGGCGGCAGGCCGCCGAGCACGCCCTGGAGGGCGAGCAGCAGCGAACACCCGGCCTGCCCCAGGGTCGTCCACAGATAGCACGACCGCCGGTCCAGCCGGTCGACGAGCGCTCCGGCGAACAGCCCGAGCGTGATCAGCGGGACGGCCTGGGCGAGCGCGACCGCACCGGTCCAGGCGGTGCTGTGCGTCGTCTGCCAGACCTGGAACATCACGGCGACCAGCGTCATCTGGCTGCCGAGCCCGGACAGCGCCCCACCGATCCACAGCCGCCGGAAGGTTGGCGACGACCGCAGCGGCGCCACGTCCAGCAGCACCCCCCGGCCGCCCGTCCTCCCCTGCGCACGGCTCACTCCCACGCCGGGTCCTCGGCCAGCTTCGCGGCGACCCGGTCGTGGAAGCTCCGGCGCTCCAGCGCCCGTTCGATATCGCTGACGACCTGGGTGAGCGGGTAGGGAATCTCCGCTTCCAGCTCGGCGAGGGCGGCTTCGGTGGCCCGCCACTCCGCCGCCAGCCGGCCGACCACCGCGCCGGCCCGCTCCGTGAGCGTCACCTTCTTCGTGCGCGCGTCCTCGCCCGCGACGGTCCGCACCCACCCGGCCGCGCGCATCGCGGCCACCTTCTGGCTGAGCGCCGAGTGCGTGTAGCCGACCGACTCGGCCAGCTCGGTGATCGTCATCGGCCCGAGGGCGTGCAGCCGGAGCAGTTCCCTCACGTAGTTCGGCTTCAGCCCGTCGATCCGCCGCTCCGTGTAGATCCGTGCGATGTCCGCGTCCATCGACGCCTGGAGCAGCCGGAGCGGACGCCAGCGGCTCTGGTGGGTGGGGTCGGGGGTGCTGTCCGGGCTGAGCGCGGGGTCCTCGGTCATGAGCGACAGCGTAACAGCGCTTGTATAAGCACTGTCAGAAACGCTCGTGAGGCCGGGCGGGGCGGCCAACAGCGGGGAACCGGACGTCAGTTGCGCGGTGCATCGGTGGCATCGGCATCGGCATCGGCCGCGCGCCGCAAGGTGCAGGGGTGGCTGAGGAAGTTGCCCAGCCGGCCCTCGGCGTCGCCGTTCTTGTACGCGTAGGCCACCCCGGTCAGCAGCCCGTCGCTGTGGCGCAGACGCACGCCCAGTACGGGGCTGTTGACCCGAGCGTCGGCGGTCGGCAGCTGCAAGGGGACATCGGCCCGCAGGTCCCACGCCGCCGAGGCGTCCGCCGGGCCGCCGGCACGCTCACCGGCCACCCGCAGGGCGATCCCGCCGCCCGCCGCCACCCGCAGCTCGACCGGGAGCGTTCCCTCCGGCGTGCCGATCCCGCCCGTCCAGATGCCCTCGGGCAGATCCAGCGGGCGCACCGGATCATCGACCACCGGGGAGATCCGCTCGTCCGTGTATCCCGGGACCAGGGCATCGAGCACGTACCGCACGATCGCGTCGCGCGCCCCCTTGCCGGTGCAGTTGGTCAGCACCGCCACCGAGAGGCGCTGCGCGGGCACCACCACCGCCATCGCCGCCACCCCGGCCCCGCCACCGCCGTGGCTCTGCACCACCGGCCCGTCGCCGTACGACACGCACCAGCCGAGCCCGTACCCGAGGTGGCGGTTCACCGGGAGGGCGTCCCGCACCGCCGCGGCCGTCTCCGGCTTCAGCAGGCGGTCGTACGACTGTGAGAACAGGGCCAGTTCGGCGGCCGTGGCCCAGCCGAGCGTGGCGCCGGGGTGACTGCACCCGTAGTCCGGGTACGGGCGGCCGTCGACCGTGTACCGCACCGCCCGCGGGGCCGGTCCCGGATACGTCACCCCGAGATGGCAGGCGGTGAGCCCGAGCGGCGCGAACACCCGCTCCCGGACGTACGCGCCCAGTTCCTGCCCGGTGGCCCGCTCCAGCACCTGGCCCAGCAGCCGGTAGCCGAGGTTGGCGTACTCGAAGCCGGTGCCCGGCGGCCGGTGGAGCACCGTGTAGCGGTCCGCGTCGATCAGCCGCTCGCCATCGCCGTAGTCCCAGTCGTAGTGGGCGCCGAGACCGCCCCGGTGCCGGAGCAACTGACGCACCGTTGGGGACGGGTGGCGGCCGGCAACCGGCACCGGCGCGTCCAGGTCCAACAGCCCTTCGTCGGCCGCCACGCAGACGGCGGTGGCGGTGATCGGCTTGGTGATGGAAGCCAGGGCGTACGCGGTGTCCGGGGTGGCCCGGCGCCCGGCGGCGACGTCCCCCAGCCCGTACGCCTCGGCGAGCACCACCTCGCCCCGCTCGGCCACCGCGACCGAAACCGAGGGACACCCGTGCTCCGTCAGCACCCCGGTGCAGTAACGGCCCAGCCCGTCAAGCATGTTCACCCTCCCCGTGTCCGCGATGCGGATCCCCGGGCGGCACCGCGGATCCCGAGCACTCTATCGACAACCGCCGACCCGCCCCGCAGCTATCCGCCTGGATGCCGGGGAAGTTACTGTCATTTGGGCAGTAACTACCCAGCGGAAAGCAATGGTTGGATGGATGGACGGATTGATGGATGGACGGATGGGAAGGGGCGGGCAACGCATGACGACCAAAGCCACGATTGACACCACAACGGACGCCACGGCCGACACCGCGACCGGGGCGGTGCGCACCGAGCCCGCCCCGGAACAGGCGTGCCCCATCGCCCCCGTGGTCGACATCGTCTTCAGTCGCTGGACCACACCGATTCTCTGGGCGCTCCACGAATACGGACGGCAGCGATTCGTGGAGCTGGAGCGCCGCATCGCCACCATCACCCCCAAGGTCCTGACCCAGCGCCTCCGGCAACTGGAACGTGACGGGCTGGTCATCCGCACCTACCACCCCGAGGTCCCACCCCGCGTCGAATACGAGATCAGTGAACTGGGCCGCAGCCTGGCCCCGTTGTTCGCCACACTCGCCCAGTGGTCCGCCGGGAACCTGCCCAAGGTCGAACAGGCCCGACGGGACTACGACGGCAGGGAGTAGACGCGGTGGTCGGGGCGGGGAAGTGGTGCGGTTGCTGTCCCCCAAGGAATGGGTTTACGGGCGCGTTCGAGTGGCGGGCGTTTCTCGGATCAACCGGTCGGCCAATGCTGGTAGGGGTCGCTAACTCGCTTCGCCCACTGGAGGATTCATGAGTGCACGTACCGTCCTCGCCACCGGCGCCCTGGTCGCCGCCGCTCTGCTCGCCGGCGCCGGTACCGCCGCCGCCGACGACGACACCGGCTCGTTCGCCGTCGGCGGGGTCGCGTTCTCCCCAGGCGTCGGCTCCGGCAATCAAGCGCAGGTGCCGGTCCACGTTCCGGTCAATGTCACCGGCAACTCCGCCAGCGTAATCGGTGCCCTCAACCCCACCTTCGACAACAGCAGTTCCAACGGCTGACCCTGGCGTCTGTGCCGACCGTCCTTGCCCAGCCCGCCCAGCCGCCGGGCGGGGCAGGGACAGGTCCTTCTGCCCCTTCCCCCTGCGCTGCCGCCGGCTACAGCTGCTTCGTCATGAACGTGCTGTTCGGGTCGGACCGGTAGGCCGCGAAGGGTGCGCAGCGCACGAAGCCGAACTTCTCGTACAACTTCCGTGCGGGCAGGAAGAATTCGGCCGACCCGGTCTCCAGGCTCAGCCGGGTGAAGCCCCGGCGGCCCGCTTCGGCGAGGATGTGCTCCAGGAGCCGCGAGGCGATTCCGCTCCGCGTGCGCCGTGGGTCGGTGCGCATCGATTTCAGCTCCGCATGGCTCGCGTCCAGCCGCTTGATGGCACCGCAGCCGACCAGGGTTCCTTCCTCCCGCGCCGCCCAGAACGTGACCTCGGGCCTGCGGAGTTCGTCGAGATCGAGCGCGTGCTTGCTTTCCAGGGGCGTGATGGCCCGCATCTGCTGAACATGCGCGTGGAGGAACTCGGCGATCTCCGGTCCGGAGAGGTCATCCACCGCGATCTTCATCGTGCCCGGTCCTTTGCTGTGGGGGTCTCGGTCCGGCGGTCCCGCCGTGCGTGCCCGGCTGCGGGGTGCCGGACGAGCCACGGCGCCCGCGGCATGGTCGGCGGCGTCGGCTCACATGCCGGAGGCGAGGTCGCTCAGGGCGTCGGCCCAGTGTTCCGAGCCGTGTTCGGCGAAGGCGAGCGGGTCGGCGGCGCGCAGACGGTGTTCCAGTTCGTCGGCGCGCTCCTCCTGGGCCTCGGCGCCGTACTCCGGCTCCTGGCGCAGCGCGGCGACCGCGTACTGATAGCAGAAGGCGGCGAAGGCGGCGAGGTCGGAGTTGACCGGCAGGGCCGACTCGTAGTCGGACTCGGTGCCGATCACCTCGACCGCACCGGCCGGGCTGAGGACCAGGTCGTCGTCGTGCCAGGTGCCCAACCAGTAGTAGCCGTCCAGTCCTTCGGGGACGTACCTGGCGTCGGGATCGTCGGGGTCCGCCGGACCGACGCCGACCTCTTCCAGCGGGGCCGGGCCGTCCAGGGCCAGATCCTGGTCCAGGGGCAGGCCGGGGAGCGGGGAGAGGGGGAGGCCGAGGCGGCAGAGGGCCTCGCGGTTCCGGCCGGTGATGTCCGCGGGGACCTGGTGCTCCGCGAGAACGATGACCTGGTCCGCGCCCCAGAGGTCCACGAGGTCGGCGTGCGACGGGCCGCCGTCCGCGTCGGGCGAACCCGCCTGCTCGCGCACGGCGGGCATCGGCCAGGCGCCGAGGTCGAGTTCGTGTGCGGCGTGGTCACCCGAGGCGGCGAGCAGCCGCTCGGTGTCGAGCCGCAGGGCGACCGGGCCGTCGTGTGTGCCGAGCAGCAGCAGACCGTCCGCGGTGAGGTGGGCGGTACGCGTCCGGGCGCTCGGCCGGAGGTCGAGCAGCACGCGCCCGGTGTCGGTCCGCAGCAGCCGGATCCCGTCGGCATGCGTGCAGGCCACGACGGGGATGCCGCCGTCCCGGGTGTCCAGCACCGCGGCGCTGAGGTGCAACGGGCTGCCGGGCAGGGGCCATTCCGTACCGAGCGGTTCGCCGGTGTCCGGCGCCCAGGCCGTCAAGCGGGAGTGGCTGTCCGCGGTGAGAACGGCGGCCGGTGTGCCGGCCACCCCGGGGGCCCAGACCGCCCGTAGGATCTCCGGGCCGATGCCTGACGTCGCGTCCGAGTCGGAGCCTGACGCCGCGTCAGGGATTGTCCAACGTGCGACGACCTCATCGGTGTCCACCGCGTAGGTGCACAGCTCGGCCCCTTTGCCGACCACGGCGTGCAGCCGGCCGTCGACGAGGCCGGCGCACAGCTGGTCCGGGGTCTTCATGTCCCCCAGCGGTACGGCGGCGAGGCATCCGCCCGCGGACGCGTCCCGGAACGCGATGCTCTGGAACGGGTGGACGGTCACCAGCACGGGCTCGTCCGGGCCGACGGCGGCGGTGACCAGTCCGACGTTGTCGGCGTCGCCCGCGTCCGCCACGTCCGCCTCGTAGGGCCGGCGCGCACCGCTCAGCGGTTCGACCGTCTCGCGCGCGCCGGCGGCCACGAGTGCCGCGGGGCCGGCGGCCAGCGCGAAGGTGTTCGGTCCGGCGTCGCAGAGGACCGGGGGTGCCACCCGCTCGCCGGTGTCGGCGTCCACGATGTGCAGCCGGTGCGGGTTGGTGAAGCTGATGCTTCCGTAGAGCGTCCGGCCCTCGTGGCGGGCCGTCTGCGCGGCGATCACCGGGCCGGGCCAGCTGGTCCAGGCGCGCGGCGCGGCGCCTTCCGAGGGCCGCAGACGGGCCCACAACGGGGTGAACGGCGAGGTCATCCTGGCTCCAAGACGGAAGGTCGGGTCAGCCGAGCCTACCCGGCGGCACTCATGGCGGGGGACACGCCCTTGAGCGTCCGCAGTACGCCGAGATCGAACGCCAGGCGGATGCCGAACCCGCCCAGCTCGACGTCGAGTTCGCTCCCGCCCGTACGGCGGATGGCCGCGATGTCCGAGCCGAAGCGCAGCTCGGTCAGCGTGGAGCCGTCGGCCAGGCGTACCACCCACAGCCGGTCGGCCGTCGCGCACACCGTCAGCGGATCCGGCGCCCCCGCCAGAGCGCACAGGAGCTCGGCGGGTTCGTCGGCGCGGACGACCGGACGGAGCAGCCGGCCGTCGTCCGCACTGCGGACCTGGAGCAGCCCCTCGCGGTCCGCCACCGCCACGACCGGCACACCATCCAGCAGCTCGGCGTGCGCGGCGGTACACGGTGTCCCGTGCAGCGTCCACCGCAGCGCCGGGGCCTCGCCGAGGCGTTCCCCCACCTCTACGGCACCGGCCTCCGTGACGGCGACTTCGGGCGGCTCCTGAACGGTCCCCTGGACAGGTCCGGCTACGGGTTCCTGGACGGGTCCGTCTACGGGTTCCTGGACGGGTCCCGGTACGGACCGCCGGTCGTCCGATGCTCCGGGGAGCCGGCGGAGCGCGCGGAACGGCAGCCCGTCGTAGGCGGACTCGACGGCCGCCGCCAGTTCGTCCAAGCCGTGCTGGACGGCGGCGACTTGGAGGCGGGCGGGCTGGTCGCGCGACGCCGGGTGCAGGAGGGCGAGGACCGGCCGCAGAGCCGCGGCGGCGGGCTCGTCCGAGCAGTCGAGCACGGTGCGGAACGCGTCGAGGTCCGCGCTCAGCAGCACCTCGGGGAAGGCGAGCAGCGGCCCGAGCGCGCCGGGAACGGCGCTGGCCTGCCTCAGCAGCTCCGACAGCAGCGTCCGGTCGCTCCGCTGCCAGAGCGGGCGCGGTGGTCCGTCGTCCGCCGGTGCGACGGGGACCTGGCCGGCCAGGGAGTGGACGAGCGCTCTGCGGGCCTGCAGCTCCGCGTCCCGGGAGCGGCGGGCGAGCAGCGCGGTGGCCACGGCGGGGTGGCGGAGGGTGAAGTGGCTCCCCGGTGCACCGGATCCGCCGGATCCGGCCCGGTCCGGCTGGAGCAGCGCCCAGGAAAGCTCCACGGCCGCGGCGAACTCCTGCGTCTCGATCCGGCGTCCCGCCACGGCCGTGGCGGCCAGGCGCCACAGGCTCCGGCCGAGCCCGGCCGGCCCGGCCAGGGCAAGGGCGTACAACGCGTCGGCCGCCACGGGAGCTGCGGCGGACAGCCGGTCGAGGTGCAGCGCGACCGCTCCGTCGACGTCGATACCGGCGTCGATGTCCGCTGTGTCGGGCGGCGCGTCCGCGCCGGCGGCGTCCGGTTCCGCCGCGGCAAGGACCCGGTCCAGGACGAGGAGCTGGGCGAGGAGGAAGTTGGGGTAGGCGGCCCGGGACACCGCCTGGGCGAACCCGTCCGACTGCCCGCCGTCCGTCGGCGTGCCGGTCTCCGTCACGAAGGCGCAGAGGGCCGCGACATACCGGTCGAAGGCCGCACGATCGGTCCAGTCGGACGCGTCGAGGTCCAGGACGACGCAGTCGCCCAGGTGCTGGGCCCACTTCGGAGAGCCCTCGGCCACCAGCCGAACGTTCGGCAGCAGCGCCATCGGCGCCAGCAGGGACTCGACGAGGCGGGCCGTGTGCCGCTCGTCCGGTACGGCACCGGCCTCGTCCAGGTCGCCGACGGCCACGCACACGGGCCGCTCGTCCATGGCGAGTACGGACAGCAGCTCGGCGGCGGTGGCGGTCTCGTATCCGAGTTGCTCGCCGATGGCCACGGCCAGGTCGTCGGGGCCGCGGCCCCGCGCACCGAGCGCGGCATGGAAGACGGGCCCGGTGCGGTCCGCGCCGCTCCCCGCGTCGTCCCGATCCGCCTGGCCGAGGAGGAACAGCCAGGTCAGCAGCGTGCTGCGGCCGCTGCCGGCGGACCCCGTCACATAGCACGCGCCGCCGCTCGGCGTGGCCGCCACGAATTCCCGGAACGCGTCCGCCACGGCCTGCCGGCCATAAGGGAAACCCGCGTCCGCGGCATCGTCCCCGGACGCGCCGGCGCCGGCGGGGCCGGCGCCCGAAGAGCGGGGACCACCGGTCAGGGAGCCGCTGTCGGTCACTCTTCCGACCCCTCCGTTTCGTTTTCGCCCTCGTCCGCTTCCTCGATGAAGGCCGTCAGTTCCTGGATGCCCGCCTCGCGGTCGGCGGCACCGGGACCGTAGTCGAAGCTGTAGCTGACCTCGGCTCCGGGGAAGGTGGTGGCCAGCCATGCGGCGCAGTAGCAGCCCGGCAGTGCGCAGGGTGCGAGATCGGCGTGGGCCCGGGTGACCTGCCGTGCCGCGATGTCCCGCTTCAGCAGTTCCCCGCCCAGGCGCCGCAGCGCATGCCCCTGCCCGGGCAGGGTGTGGCCGGAGACCGTCCGCGTCGCCCCCGTGGCCGTACGGAATTCGAGGATTCCCGAGGAGTCCACCGAGGCGGTGAGGCGGAGGTCGTCGATGACCAGCGGCCACCAGTGCTCCTCGTCGGCCATCGCCTCCGGGTCGAGCGCGGTGAGGCGTTCCTGACACTTCGCGACCGCGGTCACCGCGTCCGGGCCGACCGGGTCGGGTGTCAAGTCCTGGAGGAGCCGGCCCAGTTCGGCCAGGGACGCCAGCCAGGTGCGTGCCGTGGTGTTCACCAGCCGCGTCGGATACGTCCCCGCGCACGATGCCGAGACGACTTCGCCGTCCGGGGCGCAGCAGATCTGCGTACCGCCGTCGTCGCCCAGGTGCCAGAATTCACGTACCTCACCGACCGGTTGGGGGAGTCCGGCCTCGGTCGCGTAGCGGGCGAGCGGCAGGGGATCGCGGGCAGCGCGGAAGTACGGGCCCACCGACTCCGGCAGGCCCGGCGAGGCGAGCAGCTCCCGAAGGGGCGAGGGCACGGCGAGGTCGTCGAGGCGTGCGGAACTCCAGCGGCGTACCGGCGACCCCCCGCGGTGTCCGGAAGCGGGCGTGGTCATTCAGGTGCTCCTCTGCATCCGTGCGTCAGCCCCGCCGCTTGATCGGCTTGTCCCCGAACACCCATCGGACATGGTCTTCGAGGTCGCGGTTGCCCTGCCGCTTCGACCCTGGCGTGTGGTGGTCATATTCGAAAGCGTAGCTGCGGTCGGCATCCGGGAAATAATGCCGGGTCCAGTCGTTGCAGTTGGGACTCTTCTGGTTGCAGAAATCACGTTCCGAATAGATGCGGGTGACCTTGATCTTCCGGTCCGGGCCGGGGTCGCGTCCTTCCGCTATCGCCTTCTCCCGCTCCTCGGTGAGGCGCTTCTGCCGGTCGAGCACGGGAACGCCGACGACGCGTTCCGAATGCGTCCCATCGCTGTGCCCGACCTCCACATGCCGCTGCCCGTGCTCGTCCTCCCACTCGAAGGCCGCATAGTTCTTCTGGGAGCGGTCGCCGTCGGCCTTGCGCTTCGCGTTCACCTTCTGCGCCAGGTCGTGTGTCCGCGGGTCGACCTTCGCGGCGTCCTGCTTGGGGTTGCGGTCGGCCTTCGCCGGCAGCGGGTACTTGCCTTCCTTCCGTTGCCGTTTCGGCGGGGGGCTGCCCTTGTCCGATCCGGACGACGAACGGCTGCCGCGGCGTTTGGGCCCGCCGCCGGACTTCTCCCCGGACTTGCCCATGGAGGAGAACTGCTTGCTGTGTTTGGCCTCCGTCTCGTTGACGTTCTTGGCCACCTGCTCGGCGCCATGGGCCGTCTTGCTGTAGAGCCCGCCGACGGCCTCGGCCGTGTGCTTGGACACGGCCTTGGTTATTCTGCCGGCCGAGTTCTCCAGCGCCTTGGCTATGGGGTGCGTCAACTGAAGGACATCCCTTCCGTGGCCGAGGCGAACTTCGCCGCGTGGCCGGCGACGTCCTCCGCATGGCTGCGGAACTTCGAGGCGTGACCGAGGAGTTCATCGGGATGGATGGTGTACCCCGACCCGGCTCCGCCTCCGCCTCCGGAAGGGGAGACCCCCAGGGCCTTCTCCGCCCCCTGGAACACCAGGCCGCTCACCGCCCGTTCGACGGCCTGCTCAAGCGGCTCGGTCGCCTGCTGGACGAGTTCGCCGACGATCTGCTGTTCCACTTCCTTGAGGATCGAATCCACGATCTTCTTCGTCGCGGCGATCAGGGCGACCTCCGCCGCCTCGGCCAGTCCCAGGGTGACGACGGCGGCGGCCTGGTCCGCGATGAACTCGGCCGCCATCACGACCAGTTCGGCGATCACCGCCACTTTGGCCCCGACGATCGCCACCGCGGCTATCTCCAGCACCGAAGCGGCCGTGTTGCACACCTGCACGAGTTCGGTCATGTGGCTGGAAGACATCGTCGACCACTTCTCGACGAGCTGCTCGTACGAGGCCGCCTGGTAGTGCTCGCCCATCTGCTTGAGGGTGTCGCTCGCCGACGCATGGGACTTTTCGAGGTTGGACGCGAACTCCTTGACGTGACCGGCGAACTCGCGGACCTTGTCCTCGTTCACCTGCGGCCAGTTCAGCCCGAGCAGGTCCATCACCCAGACCAGCCCGTCGGGCAGTTCGATCGCCACGCTTCGCTTCCCCCTGGTACCCACGGCTCGTGCCCGCGCCGATGACGGCGCATCACCTCAGCTAACTGTCGCAGATGTTCACGATGCAAGTACCTGCCCGGCCATATCGGGACCGGTTCCGCACGGGGGCCGTGGCGATGCGGTGCCGGGGTTTGTGCGAACGCCATGGCCCGGACCGTCCCGAGGCGGTGACCGAATCCCCCCGTGGTGGG
>NZ_JBNHIN010000044.1:45318-52062 GCF_050054615.1 Streptomyces sp. YGL11-2 | reverse complement strand
GCCCCCCCCCGCGGCTCAGTGGTCGACCGTGACCTCGAAGCGCTCCGGGGCCGCGCCCTCGGCGGTGACGGTGAAGACGGCGGTGCCGGCCGCGTCGCCCGCCACGAGCCGGGGGCTCTGCGCGTAGCCCTGGGTGTCGGTGCGGACCTGCGCGGTGGCCTCGTCGCCTTCGAAGAGGGCCTGCTGGCTCATGGCATCCCAGCTGAACGTCACCGCGACGTCGGCCACGGGCGCGTGCCGCTGGCTGTCGACGATCCGGGCCTTGAGCGGGTGGGCGAACGTCTCGTGGGGACCGGCGTGCTGCCCGGTTCCCCCGGCCGGCTGGATGGCCCGCGCCCAGCCCCAGCCTGCTTCCGCACTCATACGGCCTCCTGACTCACACATCCCGCTGGTGGCAAGGCGCCCGGATCCATTCCCGGGAGACGTCGGTGATGCTAAACAAGCCGCCGCCGCATCCCCGCGCACGACCGCTTCGTTTCCGGGAAGTTCCTGCGGTGGGGTGACGGGTGCGGCGGCAGGCGGGGTGGCGGGTGGCGTGGCGGTGCGGAGCCGGGGGAGGGCCGTACGGCGGACGGCGGCGGCCGCGGTCAGGTGCGCAGGGTGGGTGAACTCCGCCGCAGCGCGGGGGAATTGGGGCCTTCGGCGAGGCGGTAGGCGTCGAGGCGGCGATCGATGCAGTCGATGACGGCCGGGATCACCGTGGTCATGCCGGGGCGCCAGCCGGGGACCGCGTTGACCTCGCAGACGGTGTGCTCGCCGGTGGCGGAGAAGAGCAGGTCCACGCCGGCGATGGTGAGGCCCAGGGACTGCGCGGCCCGGACGGCCAGGGCCTCGGCCTCTGGGTAGCGGCCCCGGCAGAGGGTGGCCGAGCCGCCGCGGGCGAGGTTCGAGGCGAGCGCGCCGTCGCGGGCGGTGCGCAGCTCGGCGGCGACGGCCTCCCCGTCGACGACGACCACCCGCAGGTCGCGCCCGTGCGAGGGGGCCACGTACTGCTGGAAGACGACGGGTACCTCGTCGGCGAGGCTGCCCGCCACGTCGCGCAGCATGGTCAGGTCGGGGGCGAGGAACACCCGCTTGCCGCCATGGCCGTTGGCGGACTTGACCACGCAGGGCGTGTCGAGACCGGGGGTCTGCACGACACCGTCCAGGGGGCTGGTGGTGTACGAGAGGGAGTTGGGCACGGGCAGGCCGGCCAGCGCCAGCTCCTGCAGCTGCCAGACCTTGTTCCGGCAGGTGAGGTGCGCTTCGAGGGGGTTGATGAGGGTGGCTCCCATGCGCTCCAGGTGCCGCAGGAGGGTCACCTCGCGGTCGTGGTGCATCGAGCCGGGCGTCTGGCGTACGCAGACGACCTTGGGGGCCGGCACCTCCTGCCCGCCCAGGGTGCGCAGGAACAGTCGCCCGTCCTGGACACCGAGGAGCAGCTCGCTGGTGTGCCAGACCGCGAACCGGGAGCCGTACGTCGCCGTCAGCGCGTCCGCCAGGGTCGCGGTGGTGCCGATCGGCCCGTACGGATGTGCGCGTACCAGCAGCCAGATGTCGAGCGGGGGCAGCGTCGGTGACTGGGCCATGAATCCGCCTCATCCCTTGCGGCATCGGGGATCGGGGACCGGTAGGTGAGTTCCCCTCAGGGCCGCACCCTACCCGGGGCCGCCACGGCGCCGCCGCCGTGCCGCGCGGCCCGGGGGCCGGCCCCGGGAGGCGGCGCCCAGAGGTACCGACAGGACATGATCCGAGCGCCGCGTCCCGTCACCTGGAGTCCCACCCGGGGTGCCTTCGGGCGAATACCCGCCCGCTCGCGTTCGGCCGCCGGTCCGCGGTGATATCAGACCTGGGGTAGGCGCGGAGGCGGGAGCCTGTCTCCGGGGCGGCGTCCCTTCGGGGCCGGCGGGAGGAGGTGGCGGCCCGTATGCGGAACCGATCCCGCCGGCAGCCGGAACCCGGGTCCGGCGATCGCGGCACCCCTGCCGCGCGGCGCGGACCGGGCGCCTCGCGCGGGGGCCGGGAGCGGAGCCGGAGCGTACGCGGATCGCGCCCGCCGGGCGGCAGGCCGGTCCGGCGCTCCGCGGAGGCGGCCGGCGTCCCCGCGGCGCTGCGCGTCGCCGCCGCGTACGCGTGGCGGCTCCTCGTCGTCGGTGCGGCCGTCTACGTCGTCTTCATGACGCTGGGGCGGTTCCATCTGGTGACGCTGGCGGTCTTCCTCGCGCTGGTGCTGACCGCCCTGCTGGAGCCGCTGACCAACTGGCTGACCCGCCGGATGCCGCGTGCGGCGGCGGTCACCGCCGGTCTGCTGCTCTCCGTCGTGCTTCTCTTCGGTGTACTGAGCCTGATCGGGGCGATTGTCGCCGAGGAGTGGCCGGGGCTGCGCGAGATCTTCTCCGGCGGTCTGACCAGGATCGAGCAGTGGCTCCAGGGCCCACCGTTCCATCTGCGGCCCGGGGCCCTCTCGCACCTCCAGTCGTGGGTCTCCCGATTCGTGGCGACCAACCGCGCCAACCTGATCAGCACCGCGGTGAGCGGCGTGGGCCGGCTGGCCGAGGTCCTGACGGTGGGTGCGCTGGCGCTGTTCTGCTCGATCTTCTTCCTGCATTCGGGCACCCGGATGTGGCAGTGGTTCGGCGGCCGGCTCCCGGAGCGTCGGCGGCACGCCGTACGGGCGGCGGGGCGTACCGCGTGGACGACGTTCACCGGCTACACCCGCGGCATCGTGATCATCGCCGCGACCAACGCCGTCCTCGTGGGACTGGCGCTCTTCGTCCTGCGGGTTCCCCTCGTCCTGCCCCTGGCGGTGCTGGAGTTCTTCGCCGCGTTCGTCCCGCTGATCGGCTCGCCGGTGGCGCTGGCGGTGGCCGCGGTCGTGGCGCTGGCCTCGCGGGGCCCGCTCGTGGCGATGCTCGTCGTCCTGCTGATCGTGGTCATCGGTCAGCTCGAAGGCCATGTGCTGCACCCGTTGGTGATGAGCCGGGCGGTGAGTCTGCATCCGGTCGTGGTGGCCCTCGCGGTCGTCTGCGGTGGCGTCACCGCCGGTGTGCTGGGGGCGGTAGTGGCGGTGCCGCTGGTCTCGGTCGTCTGGTCCGTCTACGGGGCCCTCTACGTCCCCCCGCTGCCACCGGCGGTGTGACGCGCGCAGCGGGCTCGCCGACGCATCCGCCGGACACCCGCCCTCCGGACGCGGAGCGGTCCGGTGGGCGCGTTCTCCCTAGCCGACCGGGGATCGTTCCTGCCGTGGGCGGCGCGCCGCGGCCAACCGCTCCCTCTCGACCACCTCGCGCCCGTACATCACCCGCAGGCTGACCACCGTGGTCGCGGCGAACGCCAGCATCCCGCAGCCGATGGCCACCCCCGCGGACAGCGCCGTCTGCCGGTCGAGTCCGGCGTAGCGTTGGAACAGCAGGCCCGCGGTGGCCGAGAGGACCGGGGCCAGGCACAGCGCGGCCAGGTGCAGCCGCCACTCCTCGCGCGCCCAGCTGTTGCCCGCCCGCCCCGCGCGCCGGGCGCGGACGGCCAGCACGGCATAGGTCACGGCGTACGGGAGCAGATACCCGAGCAGCAGCCGCTCACCGGTAACTCCCCACCCCAGGAAGGACCTTGCGATCCAGAGCAAAGCGAGGGCGCCGGCGAGATGCGCCGCGGCGAGTACCGGAACCGGCACCCACGTCCCGGTCACTCCCAAAACCGTCGTCCGCCGGTCCATCGCGCGGGAGCCGAGCAGCGCACCGAACACGACGATCGAGCCGAGGTGCATGATGGCGACCCGGTTGACGTCCTCCAGGGAGAGGCCGGGGAGGAGCGCCGGGAGGGCGCCCCACTCAAGTCGCAGCAGCGGCGCGGTCATCAGGTAGGCGTAGCAGAGCAGCATCCACCGCTGGTGCAGGTCGGGGAACTTGGCGACCGCCGCGACGATGCCGTAGGTGACGCTCATGACGGTGCCGACCAGGATGGTGGCGAGCACGATCCAGAACGCCGGCCCGCTGAAGGCGTCGCCGGGGGCGGTCCGTACGAGGTAGATCGCGGCGCCCGCCATCGACGCGTAGACGGTCAGCGCGAACACCACCCCTACGGCGCGGTGCAGCCGGATGCGCCGCCGTACGGCCGTCAGGAGCTGTACCGGCCCGAGCAGCATCAGCGCACCGCCCAGGGCCGAATGGACGATCATCGCGACCAGGCTGCGTCCGTACGGGCCGATGCGGGTCGCGAAGGCGTCGGCGACATAGCGGGGCGAGGTCGCGCGGGCCAGGATCCATTCGCCGATCGCCGGGGCGCCGCGGTGGGCGTACGGCCAGAGTTCGGTCATCGCGATCGGGGCGTAGCCCACGCAGACGGCGACCAGCGCGATCGTGGCCACGCGGCGCCGGCCGACCCTCCTCGGACGGTTCATGGCGGCCCCCTCGCTCGCTGCACCCGCGTCGATAGTCCTATCTGGACTATCGAGAAGGTAAGGGCGGCCCGCCGCGATGGTCAACGGTCATGCGACGGCTTCACGATGCGCGCTGTTCCACCCACTGCCAGAAATCGACCATCATCCGCTCATAGCGGATGCCGAATTCCAGCGCCTCACGCTGACCGCGGGTCAGCAACGCGCCCACGCTCTCCGCGAGTTGCTCGTACTCCGCGAGAGAGCGATGGTGCTCGGCGATCTGCACCGGCGAGTGCACCTCCGGCCGGGCGCCGAACCACAGCTTGAGGATGCCGCGTTCACGCGCCTCGACCGGTACGAAAGCCGGGTCGGCGAGCCACTCCTCCAGGGCCGCCCGGCCCGCCGCGGTCAGCTTCATCAGACGCCGGTTCCGCCCACCGGCCTGCCGGTCCTCCGACAGCAGGCCCGCCTCCACGAGCCGGTCGCACTGCGCATAGACCTGCGCGTGCGGCATCGACCAGAACGGGGCCACGGTCCGCGCGGCCTCGACCTTCACGTCGTACGGGCTGGCCTCGCCCAGTTTGTCGATGATGCCGAGCACGAGGAACGAGGGGGTGGTCAAGCGGGATTCAGCCATGCGGCGACGGTATCGCGGTGCGCGACGAGCGGCGGCGGTGAGCGGGTGCGGTGAGGCGGGCGGCCGGGTCGGGCTGCCCGTCACCCGGCTCGCCGGCCCGCAGCCTGGGCCGGGGTCGGGCGCTCCCCGATGGCGATGCCGGGCCCGAACGCGATCACTGGCTGCAACAGCAGGAGCGCGGCACCCACTTCGGCGCCAGCCGTGGCGGCGCGGCCGCGATCAGCAGCCACGCCAGTACCCGGCCCACAGCGTCGCCATCGCCTCCAACGGTCCCTCGGCGGCTGGACCGGGACCTTCACCCACCCCCGGCTGCGCGCGGCCATCGTCGACCCTCTCACTCTCAACGGCACCATCATCGAGACCGGGACCCACTGCTATCGACTCGCCAGCCCCCGAGACCGAGCCGAGAATCCTGCCAGGGCCGGCTGACGGCCCCGACTCGACGGCCTGCCGCGCCCAGACCCGCTCAGGCGAACTCGCTCAACGGTTCCGTGACCACTCCTTGCCACCGGTCTCGGTGGCCGTCGGCTTGCAGCCGGTAATAAAGGGTCTCCCGGCGCCCGTCACCGGATGAACCGGCATGGTCACCGATGTTGTGCGCGAGCAGGTAGTGAGCGAAGATCACGCTGCCGGCCGGGCCGGCTGCTTGCACCGGATCACCGAGTTCGATCTTCGGATACGGTCCGGGCGCCATGTCCTCAACTCGTGTGAGGGCATCTGCTCCCCGCTCGGCGAGGTACTGGCCAAACCTGAGGTGAGTACCAGGCCACAACCACAAGTTGCCCCGCCCGCGTGTCGTGTGATCAGTGAGCCACGCACCCGCGAGCAGCGTGAAAGTGCCCGGCGGACACGACCGACCACTGGCTTCCAGCCGAGACTGAAACCTCCAGCTGAGACTGAAACCTCCAGCTGAGCCGGGCCCGGAAGCACTGGGCGCCCTCACACAGAGCCGGACCTGTACCGCCCCGCCCGACATCGTGCCCAGGGTCGCCGGCTGTCCCCATTCCTCCTCAGACTCGGCCCAGGGCCACGAGGGTGCAACTTTGCCAGCCATTGGGGTGGGAAATCGGCGCGCCTGCGTGAAATCCGGCGTGCGGAGGTACTCATGTCGCGTCCGATTGCCCGCCGACCAGGAGAAACGCGATGCGTAGGTACATAGGCCGTTCGCTTGCCGCTGCGGCACTGGCCGCAGGGCTGGTCGCCCCGCTCGCCGGCCAGGCCCAGGGTGTCCCTCAAGGCCAGGCCGTGGGGGTGAGCGGTGACCACGGACGCGATCGGCGGCACGACGGGTGTGATCAGTGTCGCGGTGACGGTGACGGTGATGGCTTTGGCCTGGGCGGCGTCGACCCGAGGGGTGTCGGCGGAGATGACGGCGATCGCGGTGATGGCCTGCGGCATTACGGGTGCGACGAGTGCCGCGGTGACGGTGACGGTGATGGCTTGGGCGGCGTCGACCCGAGGGGTGTCGGCGGAGATGACGGCGAACGCGGTGACGGCCGGCGGCCCTACGGGTGCGACCAGTGCCGCGGCGACGACGATGGCCCTGGTCCGGGCGGCATCGACCCGGGGGGCGTCGGCGGAGATGACGGCGACCGGGATGGCTTCGGTCTGGATGACCCCGGCCTGTTTTACGGGGCCGGCTCCACGCTGTTCGGTCTGGGACCGTTCGGCGTGGACCCGTTCGACGTCGGTGGGTCCCTCTTCGATTGGTTCTGACCCTGGGAGGCGCGCGGCCGGTACCTGGGGCCGGGGG
>NZ_JBNHIN010000044.1:8441-45181 GCF_050054615.1 Streptomyces sp. YGL11-2 | reverse complement strand
GCCCGCGGTCTGAGCCGCTTCCCCGGAGTTCCTTCTCGTCGGAGTCGCCGGCATCGGTCAGCGGCAGCGCCTCGGTGAAGGCGATCTGGGCTGGTTCTCACAGCGTGCCGCGCACCTCGCGCACGGCTCAGCCTCGTCGACATCGACATGAAGATGTCCGGTCAGTCCACGGTCGACGGGCCCTTGGGCAAGGCTGTGGACGTCGGCACGCGCCAACGGTGCCGGCTCAGCGGTGGATCGTGAGCAGCGCTGGCACCACGGCTGCGGCTGATACGACCCCTGTCACTGCCAGTGTGATGCGGGCGGGCCGCATCAGGGGCCGCCAGGGCAGCAGTGCGGATAGCAGCACGAGCACGATTCCGGTTCCGTAGAGGACCGGGGCTGCGGTGAGCGGCACGGTCACGCTCGATGGGCAGTTGTCAGGGCCGCACGAGTCGGTGTACATGACGCTGAAGCTGTAGAAGAAGAAGTCGACGAAGAACAGCGGGAAGAGCGCGGAAGCGCCCAACAGCGCTGGCAGCCACCACCGCTGGGCGTGCTGCGGCCTGCCGATTTTGCGTTCATGGCACAGAGCCAAACGCCCTGCCGCAGACGGCGCATCGGCTCAGCTACTCAGAGGCGGGTGAGCGCGTACTCATCGGAGCGCTGAAACGGTCGCGCCGAAGAGGCGCGGGCGCGGTGGGCGCGATCGTTGTACTGCCGGCAGGGTCCCGCAGCGTTTCCGGGGCAGGGCGCGGTCGCCGTTGCGTGAGCTCAGTGAGAGTCAGATCCCTTCCAGGGTAGGAGCCTTGTGGCGTCAGCTGCTGGCCCGTCGTCTATGACGATGCGGGTTACGGGTAGGCAGTCGTCGACGGTTCGACGGTTCGACGGTTTGACAGTCCGACCGAGACGTTCGCCGATCCCCGGCTCTGCGCAGCCGTCGTCGACCGCCTCATCTTCGGCGGTAGCCTCATCGAAACCTGTGCCGAGTCCTACCGCCGTGCCGTCACCCAGGCGCGCGCTGCCGCCCAGGACTCCACCGCAGGCTGAACCCGGCTTGTGAATCAGGTGTCGGGGACCGATGGACGCCGGAACCGCTCGGATTCTGCTGTCGGCAGACCGGCCGGGTGACCGGCCGGGTGGCACACCAGAACCTGCCAGGATGCCTGCATGGGAAGGAACATGGCGGTGCGTCGGCTCGATCTGGGGTATTTCATTCGGCCTGCGTCGGAGACGGGCAGCCCGCACCCGCGGGTCGAGCCCGTGCTCGCTTATCTGGTGCAACATGACCAGGGCCTGATCCTCTTCGACACCGGTATCGGCGACGCGGACCCCGAGACCGAAGCCCACTACCGGCCCCAACGCTGTGGCCTGCAGGATGCCCTGTCCACGGCCGGAGTTGCTCTTGGCGATATCTCTCTTGTCGCGAACTGCCACCTTCACTTCGACCACTGCGGCGGGAATCCTCTCCTGGGCGGCAAGCCCATCGTGGTCCAGGACGTCGAGCTGGCCACTGCCCGCGAGGGCGACTACACCTTCGATGAGCTGATCGATTTCCCCACCGTGGCCTATGAGGAGCTCGCCGGTGAGGCTGAGGTCTGGCCGGGAGTCTGGATCATTCCGACGCCAGGTCACACCCGAGGGCATCAGTCGCTGGTCCTCCGGCAAGGAGACGGCACGGTAGTCCTCGCCGGCCAGGCGCACGACTTCGCTTCCCATTTCGCATCCGATCAGCTGGCTCGCCAAGCGGCACTTCACGGCGTGGAACAGCCGCTTCCCACCTATCCGCACTGGCTGGAGCGACTCGCCGACTTCGACCCACGACGCGTTCTCTTCGCTCACGACTGCTCGGTCTGGGAACCGTCGCAGAGCACCTTCTAGGACAGATTGGGCGACTCCGGGCTGCATCGCCCAAACGTGCACCGGCGTGTTCATCATCAACGTCTGCGGTCACCGGCCGTCCCTGCCGAAGTGGTGTCACTTCTCAGACCTGTGGTCCACTTCTTGTGGTCGCCCTCGCGGTGCGACTGTTGATCTTCGGGTGATGGTGCGTGGGGTCGTTCGAGGATCGTCCGCCGCAGGGTGGTGTGGTCGACAATCCGGCGTACGAGGGGGCTCCGCCGCGGTTCACGTGCCGGATGCGGTGTGTGGCGAGACGTCTTGGGTGGCAGTGTCGTGCACGCGCGATGATGCGCCGGTGCCCGAACTCCTCACCGCCCGGCTTCGGTTGCGGCCCTGGCGCGACAACGACCTTGATCCGCTCGCCGAGATGTACGCGGACCCGGAGGTGATGCGGTACAGCAGCGGCCGTCCACCCTGCGGGCGCAGGGCGGGCCCCGTCCCAAAGCGGTGATTCACTGGCCGGATGAGCACGTTCGATGACTACCTCGCGGACTGGGAGTTCGACGAAGACTGGCGGCCAGTGGTCAACCGGTTGGCGGCCCGCGTTACGAGCTGGCCCAGGGGAGCGTCAGGACCTGAAGACTTTTGTGTGGACTTCCCCGTCGACGTCCTGTGGACGGACGGCCTGCTGGTGTGGACGAGACTCGCGGGTACCTGCCTGGGCGGTCAGATCGACCGTACAGGTCTGCGCTGCGGCACGCTGAACCCGCACAATCCGGGAGACCATCTCGACTGCCGCTTTGTCCTTCTCGGCGCGGGAAGATCCCTTTCTGACCTGACGGACGCCCTTCTGGACTGGGTGGCCGCCCAGGCCGATCGGGCCAACATCCACGGCTGACATCAATGAGTCCGAACACTCACGGATGCGAATGGCCAACGTCGCACCGACTGAAGCCGAAGGAACGGGGGTGGGCAGGCCCGTAGTGGACGCCAGATCGAACATCCGGGCGGACCTCTTTCGCATCCGTGAAGCCATTGTTGCCTTCGTCTTCTGCCTGAGGGGGCTATGGCGCTCAGGTGTCCGCGCTGCAAGGAGTCGAACCAGGTTTTGCATCTGCCGGAGTTCGTGAGGTCGTTGCCGGCGGAGTCGGAGTTGGCTTCGTTTGCTTCGAGTAGCAGCGAATTCTGCCGGTTTGGGTAGCGGCTGAGCGCCCCGCTGCTCGGCGCGATCCGGACAGGATCTGTCGGACGCGCCGTACTGCAGTGGGGCCGGGAGCGGTAGCACAGCGATTGCCGATTACCGACGAGTCCCTTGTCTTCGGCAGGATGGGTGCCATGACTGAGATCCGCACCCCCCGCCTCCTGCTCCGTCGTTGGCATGACGACGACCTCGTGCCCATGGCCGACATCAACGCCGACCCTCGGGTCATGCGCTGGATCGACGACGGCTCGGTGCGCGACCTGGACCACACGGCAGAGGCCATCGAGCGGTGGGAGGAGGAGTGGGATGAGGAGGGCTTCGGGCTCTTCGCCGTCGAGTTGCTGGCCTCGGGGGAACTGGCCGGCTTCACGGGTCTGTACGTTCCTGAGTTCCTGCCGGAGGTAGGGCCTGCCGTGGCGATCAGCTGGCGGCTCGGCTCACAGTTCTGGGGCCAGGGATACGCGTCCGAAGCCGCCCAAGCCACGCTGGAGTTCGCGCTCCAGGACCGTGGCCTTGACCACGTCATCAGCATCAGTCGGGCGGGGGACACTGCCTCCGAGAACGTCATCCGCAAGCTCGGCATGGTGTTGGAGCGCGAGACTTCCCACCCGGTGTACGGCTTTCCGCTGCGCGTTCACACCATCGACCTCACCGAGTACCAGGCGTGAACCAGCCGAGCCCTCGCATCATCGCGGGACAGCCGACTGCTGTCCCGACCTCATTCCGTGACGTTCACGCCGCGGTGAGCGCCGGGGCCGAAGCGACCGATGAGCTGCTGGCCGGATTCCGCAGCCGCTACCGGACCAGTTCCTACCAGGTTCCCCCGGACAAGCCGTAGTGCGCCGAGCGGTCGAAGAAGGCGATCTGCGTTGGCAGTTCCCGGCGGGCAAGATCGAAGGCGGCGAGACGGCCCAGCAGGCCGCGGTCCGGGAGACCTTGGAGGAGGCCGGGTAGACGGTGGAGGCGTTGCAGCTCCTCGGTGAGCGGGTGCACCCGAAGACTGGTCGGCTGATGTCGTACCCGTCGTATCCGTCGTGCAGTGCGGTCTCGGCGAGGCGCACGTCGCCGACGAAAAGCAGCTCGCCGAGGTTGTGTGGGTCGCGCACGGTCGGGTGGAACGTCGCTTGTGCGTCGAGTGCTGTGCCAGATCATTTAGTGATCGTTTATTGAGGCACGGCAGGATGTGAAGTGTCGAGAAGGATCCTTCACAGGGGACGGTATGGCCAAGCTGTATCTGGAGAAGCTCACGTGCGTCACGACTGAGGGCTGGGGCGGCTTCGATGAGCCGAGGCTTGTCGTCCAGGATCGCGGCACTGTGTGGAATGGAACGGTGCTGGGAGATCGGATGTACACCGTCAAGTACGACTGCGACTTCACGGGGACGATTGCCGTCTCTCTCGGGAAGACCGGCGCCTCGGGTGGGGACGGCAGGCTCGGGGAGCAGTGGATTACGGATACGCCTGGTGAGCGCAGTCTGCGCTTCAGGGCGGATGGTGCCGAGTACAGGCTGCTGTACGCGGTGGAGTAGGTAGCTCGACCGGTAGCAGGTAGGACGCTCGCCGGACCCGGTTGGAGTCCTGGTGTGCAGGACGCAAGGCGCCCCCGGCTTTCCGGACGGGGGCTTCTTCGTCTCTGGCGCTGGCGCTGGCTCTGGCCAATCGTCCGGCTCGTCGTCGACGTGCTGAGCCGCATGCGGGCCGCCACGAGGTCGGGGCAGGTGCGGGTGCCCCAGTGGGGGCGTCCGTGGACCTGGTCGACGAGGTCGAGGAGCGTCTTGCGGAGCTCGGTCTCGGTCTGCTATTCGTCGTCGGTGCAGCCAGGCGAGGCGTCGTGGCGGCGCTGGAGCCCGTGGCCTTCGCCGGGCTTGTGGTGGCAGCAGTCCATGGCTTCCGGGAGAAGGTACCGGCCCATCGGGTGATGTGGCGTTAATACGACTGGCGTGGAGGAATGCCTTTCGTCGAATCCACTCCGCCTCGGGGCACTCTCATCACGACCTCACGCGTGTCACGTGTACGCACCGATGCGGCCCGCGATCGGAAAGAGAGGAAGGGCCTGCCATGCGGCGCCATCTCCGGATCCTGACCGTCTCCGCCACCCTCACCCTGCTCACCTTCGGCTTGGCCGCGCCGGCCGAGGCCGGGGGTTCGGGCAGTAAATCCCCGCTCGTGACCGTCCTCACCAGCGTGCCCGTCGTCGGCCACCTCCTTGACGGGCTCAATGGCTGAGCAGCCGAGGGTGAGGACACTCGCCACGGTGCTCGGGCTCACCCTCACCGCCTTCGGCGCCGGCCTTGCAACCGCCGCACCCGCACCCGCTGGTGGCGTCATCGCGGCCCATTCCCCGGCCTTCACCGACGCATGCGCCAACGATCACACAGCCGCGCGGACCACAGGCCGGACAGCCCATGGCACCGGAAGAGCAGAAGACCGCCGCGCCGCTACGCCCGTCGTCAGCGCTCTCAACCGGTGGGGTGGAGCGGATGTTCCACTGCCGGACAGGCATCGTTTCGTCACAAGGGGCAAGATCATCAAACCGTGCTTCCTCGTGACCTCCGATCAATGTACGACCCGCGAGAGAGGACCCCTTCCGGGCGGTCTGTTCTGACGCCCCAACGTCCTTGAAACCCCGCCAACACGCTGCTGCTGGCGCCGGGTTGGTCGATCCACAGTTGTTGGCCGTGAGGGCTGATGGTGAGTCCGTGGCGTGTGATGGCTGGCCGGCCGGCTTGGTCCCCTTGCTGGTGGGCGGTTTCGACTTCGTCCCAGAGGCGTCGTGGCCCGTGCTGGGAGACGCGGAAGCTTTGGATTGCTTGCCGTCGCAGTCGATGGCTGTCCATGAGGTGGCGCGGTCGTCGGCGAGCCAGAGCCGGGTGTGGGCTTCGTGGTGTCGGTCTCCCCGGAGTGCCAGATGTCGGGGGCGCGGATGCCGATGGCGAACTGGGCGTCGAGGTCGTGGCCGGCGACGTCCCAGGGCGACAGGGCGCTGCTGGACTCTGCGGGGACCGGCCCGTCCCTGAGCAGGTCGCGTTCACCTTCGACGTCGGGACGCTGCCCGCGCATGACCGTGTACACGCCGTAGGGGGCTAACGTGCTGGTGCCGGTGCCGGTGCCGGTGCCGGTGCTGGTGGCGGCGGTGGCGGCGGCGGCGGCTCCGAGGGTGAGGGTGTCGTAGGTGAGCGCCGTCGTCGGTGATGACCGTGGCCTGATGACCGCTGGTTGTGAGGTTGGTGCGGGCCTGCTCGGTGACGGTTTCGTCTACCTCGATCGAGGTGACGTGTGCGGCGCCGAGTCGGTGGTTGAGGGGTGCGGCGTGGTAGCCGGTGGTGGTGCCGATTTCGAGGACAGTCTGGCCATCCGCGAGGTCGGCTTGCCGCAGCATGCGGATGACGTTGCTCGGTGCGGATGCCGATGAGGTCGGTTGCTGGAATCCGTCGTCTTCGAAAGTGAGTTGTGTGACGAGGGGCGCGTCGCTGTATGCAGTCTGGCTGGGTGGCTGGGTGGCTGGGTGGCTGGGTGGCTGGGTGGCCGGGTGGCCGGGGCGGTGGCGCGGTCGCGGGGGCTGTATCCGCCGTTGCCGTCGCGGATCCAGAACCGGTCTGGGCGCAACTGGCGCCGCGGCACCCGGCGGAGCGCTTCGGCTCAGTCCGCGGGTACGGGGTCGCCGAGCTGCTTGTCGCGCTCTGCCACGAGTCGTTCAGCCCCGGTGGATTGGGGGGGCACGCGTATGGGGCACTTGTGGTCGGGCTTGTGCGGACGGCCCGCGGCCAGAACCGTCGCGACAGCACGAGCGGTGGCGACGAACCGCGGAAGGGGCGTGGACGTCTTGGCGTTAATCCGTGTGATCCGCAGGTCTGGGCACGTTATCGTCGGCAGCATGAACGTCATGGGCCGAAGCATCACCGCGACCGCGCGAGCGACCAGCTTGCCGGTTGCCGCCGCCTGACGTACGTCCTGCTTCCTACCGGCGACCGGAAACGGTCTGCCGGTGGTTCCGTGGGCGTTCCCGCTCTGGTTCCGGTGATCCTGCGGACCGTCGTCCGGTGCCTCCCCGCTGCGCACGCGAAGGAGCCACCCCGTGAACACCGATCAGATCGTCCGCACGTTCATCGAGTACTTTGAGGAGCGCGGCCACCGCCGGATCACCGGCTCAACGCTGCTGCCGCCGCCCGATGACCCGGTACTGTTCACCACCTCGGGCATGCATCCGCTCACCCCGTACCTGGAGGGGCGCCCCCACCCCCTTGGCAGGCGGCTGGTCAACGTGCAGCGCTGTCTGCGCACCACGGACCTGGAGGAGGTCGGCGATCGCACTCATCTGACCGTCTTCGAGATGCTCGGTACCTGGTCGCTCGGCGACTACGAGGGCCCGCTGAGCCTTGAGTGGGGTCATGGGCTGCTCACCGAGGGGTTCGGCATCGATCCCGGTCTGCTGCATGTCACGGTCTTCGGCGGCGACGACCAGATCGGTCCGGACACCGCTTCCCTGGAGCTGTGGCAGGAGCGCGGGGTGCCGGTGCAGCTCACGGTCGAGGACAACTGGTGGTCCAACGGACCGACCGGCCCGTGCGGTCCCGACTCGGAGATCTTCCTGTGGACCGGTGAGACCCCGCCGGAGTCGACGCCGACGGGTGACGACCGGTGGGTGGAGGTGTGGAACCACGTGATGATGCGTCATCGTCGGCTCAGCGACGGTTCGCTCGTGCCGCTTCCCCAGCGCAGCGTCGACACCGGGCTCGGCCTGGAACGCCTGGCCTGCCTGTTGCAGGGCCGGACGTCGGTGTTCGAGTGCGACGTCTTCGCCCCCTGGCGTCGCGTCGTGCCGGCCCTGTGGCAGCTGGACGAACCGTCACTGCGGCTGGTCTGCGACCACCTGCGCTCGGCCATGGTGGTGATCGGCGACGGGGTGCGTCCGGCCAACACCGGCCGCGGCTACGTGCTGCGCCGGCTGGTGCGACGGGTGCTCACCGTGCTGTGGCGGGACGATCCGTCGCGTGGTCTCGGAGACCTTCCGGACGATTTGGTCCAGCACACCCTCGACCACTTTCGTCAGGACCTGGATCCGAACGTCGTGCGTCTGGTGCTGCTAGATGAGGAGCGCCGGTTCGGCCGACTCCTGGAGCGCGGCCGGCAGGTACTGGCCCGGCCACGGTTCCGGGGCCCGCTGAGCGAGGAGGACTTCCACCACCTCCACGACACCCACGGTCTGCCACGCGACCTCGTCCTGAGCCTGCGGCCACAGTGACGGTCACAGCGCCGGATCCGAACCGTCCGGAGGCGTGACTCACCTGCGTGGGAGGGACACAGAACGGTGGCGGGGGCATGAGGGCGGATCCCCGGTTCCGGTAATCGGGGATCCGCCACACCATTGCGTCATCCACCCCTCAGTGGGAGGGACCATCCGCCACACGCACTCAACTTGCCGGCCGGCGGCAGCCCTGTGGGCCGGGTCGACGGGTGTACGTGTGTCTCGGCTGTAGCTCCTCTGCCTTGAGGCGCTCGTGCAAGACCCTCGTGAGGGCTGGGCGGCACCGGATATGCCGCGTATCGCCTTGTGCCCGTCCGCTGTCGCGTACGCCAACAAGGGCCAATACGAGTCGCGTTCACCCTGCATTCTGTGTGGGCGGCGGCGCAGAGCCGCAGCCCACACAGCGTTTGCCGTGGCCTCGATCGGCTTCCCTGGGGTCCGGACACACCGTGGCTCAGGATCCGCACGGCCACAAGAGGCCCGTGACGCAGACGCTTCGCCATGCCTCGAAGAACCTCTCGCGCTGCTCCTGCGTCTCGAAGCGGCGCTGACCGGCAAGCTGAACCCTCCAGGAGGTGATGTCCGCGTCGCGGAGCCATAGTTCACCAGCCTTCTGGGGTGAGTCCAACTCCAGACGGTTCTCTGCCGATGACTTCCGCTGCAGTCTTGCGCTGGTCCGGGATGAGTTCGCTGATGAACGACAGGACGTGGCCGGCGAGTCCGCCCTCACCGCCCGCGGCGAAGCGAATCATCGGGCCGACATTCGCCCGTGCACGTATCGCTTGATGATCACGCTGTCCCCCCAGGTCCGGGCGCCGTGGCCGGGGCACGCTTCGGTGGTTCAAGCCCTGCCCCTGTGCGTATGCCGGTGAGTCTCCGGCCAGTCCATTGAGCTGCCCCACCCCAGCCGAGGGAATCGCGTCGAGGACTCGGGTGAACGGTGACGTACAGCCCATGCCCGAGGGCGACCAGGAAGTCGTGGTGATCGCAGCGGATCTCCGCGTGGACGCTGCGCAGACTCGCCGCACGGCCGACCCGAAGCAGTGGGTGTCCGATCTGACGCATACACGCGCCTGGTGCACCGGCTACCTGCCGCAGAATCAGTACATGGCCCAGAACCCGGCTCGTCGCGCCGCTGTCCGATGCCCGCCATCGACGTCCTGGCCCGTGAGGGGCGCGGCTGCACCTTCCACGCGATCGACGGTCAGGCTGGTGTCCCGGCAAGCACTGCACCCAGCTATCGCTACTTTCTGCATCTTTCGGTCACTCTGTGTATATTCCCCTCATGGCCTCTCCCAGCGCCGTCCGCCGCATCCTGCTCGCCACCGGCTTTCTGGTGCTTGTGCAAGCGGGGGTCGGCTTGGTCGTCAATCTCTACGTCCTCTATCCGGCTCACTATCCGGGCACTCGGGCGGGGTCCTATCTCATCAGGGCCTATGAGGGCTTCGCCTGGTCGGTCGGGCACGGCACCTTCGCCCTCGCCGTGCACTCCACGCTCGGCCTCGCACTCGTCCTGCTGTCGATCGTCGCGGCAGTGCGCGCCGTGATGCTCCGTCACCGTGCGGTCGCATTCTGGACCGTGCTCGGGACGCTCCTCGTCCTCGGTGCGGCCGTCAACGGTGGGAGCTTCCTCGCTGACGGCAAGATCCTCAACTCACTGCTGATGGCCCTGCTCGCGCTCAGCGCCGAGGTGTGTTTCCAGCTCGCCATCCACCTTCTGCCTTCCGGACGGCACCCCGTCCGCTGACCGCGTTGCCGTCGTGGCCGGCGTACTGCTCACCCGCGGCGGCCAACCGCCCAGGGTGGCGCTGCCGCTCCGTGCGCAGAAGGAGATCGCCCTGCCGGGGGACAGCTCCCGCTTCGACTACGCGAGCCTCGATCCCGACCGCGGGCTGCTGTTCGTCGCCCACCTCGGCGCGAGCCAGGTCATCGAGGTGGATGTGCGCGCGGGCCGCGTCGTACGAACCATCGACGGCCTGCCCGGCGTCCACGGCGTGTTGGTCGTCTCCGCCCTGCACCGGGTGTACGCCACCGCCACCGACGCCAACCAGGTGGTCGCCATCGACGAGGCCACGGGCACCGTCCTGCACCGCAGCCCCACTGGCGACTACCCCGACGGGCTGGCCTACGACCCGGTACACGGCGCGGTGTGGACCACCAACGAATCCGGCGGTTCGGAGACCGTCGTCGACGCCGCCACCGGAGCACCCCGCGGCACCGTCGACCTGGGCGGCGAGGCCGGCAACGTCGGCTACGACCCCACCACCCGGCAGATGCTCGTCGACGTCCAGACCCGCAACGAACTCGCCGTCATCGACCCGACCACCCTCCACATCACCCGCCGCGTCCCCCTGCCCGGCTGCGACCACGACCACGGACTGATCATCGCTCCCACCGACCGGCTGGCCTTTATCGCCTGCGCTGGCAACGCCCGCCTGCTCACCGTCGACCTGACCACCTGCCACATCGCCGGAACCGACCAGGTCGGCGACGATCCCGACGTACTCGCCTACGACCCCGCCGCCCGCCACCTCTTTGTGGCCTCCGAGTCCGGGTGGGTCACCACCGCCGACAACCACGACCGGCACCTCACCATCACCGGCCGCGCTCACCTCACCGACGGCGCTCACGTGGTCGCCGTCGATCCCACCACCCATCTCAGTTACTACCCCGTCCCGCACGACGCCGGCGGACACTCCGCCCTCCTTGTGTACCGGCTCGGACCATGACCCCTGCCACGCCAGCCCCACCACAGCAGCCGATGGCGGTCTCGTGGCCAGGGCCAGGCGCTTGTCGAGCCTGTGCAGCGAAGGTCCGGGACTTCACCATCGAACTCGACTGATCAGCCGGGGCAGGTTTCCTGCGCGCTACGGAGATCGGTGCGCAGACGCGCGGCGCGGGGATGCGCGTGGCGCTGGGCGAGATGCGCGCCCGGATCGAGCCGCTGACGGCGCGCGACATCGCCGAGGCGATCGCCTTCAGCGTCGCGGCCCCGCGCCATGTGAACCTCGCCGAACTGGTCGTGATGCCGGTCCGGCAGGGCTGAGCCCGCACCGCGCGAAATGCGGTGCGGGGAGCCACGGTTCGGCGCGGTACGGTCACGCCGGGGCGCCGACCGTTTCCGCCCAGTCGATGCGGTGGAAGTGGAGCGGGCGGAGCGTGTCCTCCATCTTGGGAAACGTCGGCGCGGCTTCGGCCTTGCCCGCCTTGACCTTGTTGGTGGCGGCGGCGGCCTGGCCGATCATCTCCACGCGCGGGCGGCGCAGCGCCTCGTAGGCGGCGAACGCCTCGGCGGGCGTGGGCAGATCGCGCAGGCAGCGGGCCAGTTCGACAGCGCTCTCGATGGCCAGGGAGGCGCCCTGGCCGGAGCTGGAGGACGGCGCGTGCACCGCGTCGCCGACCAGGACCATGCGACCGCGGTGCCAGTGCGGCACCGACGGCATGCGCTCCATCGGGCCGACCGCCATGAGGTCGTCGGGGCTGGTGTGGTGGAGCAGTTGCTTGCCCGGGAGGTGGTCGGCGTAGAGGTCGCGCAGCCTGGCCAGCCATTCGGCGGCCGGCGTCCGGGCCACCTCGGCCGGGGTCCGCGGGGTGTCGGCGGGCAGTCCGGCGAACCAGATCGGCCGTCCGACCCGGTCCTTCCAGTAGCCGATGAAGGCGCGGCCGAAGGCGAAGTACATGGTGCCGGGTGCCGTCTCGACGCCGCAGTCCGGTGTGGCGTAGCCGCCGAAGCTCAGCACGCCGCCGTACTCCGGGGCGGGCGCCTCGGGGTCGATCGCGGTGCGGACGGCGGAGCGGATGCCGTCGGCGCCGATCAGGATGTCCGCGGTCGCGCTGGTCCCGTCGGCGAAGTGGGCGGTGACGCCGTCCGGTGTCTCCTCGGCGGAGACCAGCCGCTTGCCGTAGGCGAAGCGGATGCCCTCGCCCGTCGCGTGGTCGGTCAGTGCCCGGAACAGCTGGGCGCGGGTCAGCGTCAGGGTGGGCGGCAGTTCGGGGAAGCCGTCGAAGGAGGCGAAGTGGTTTCCGGCGCCGTCCGCCATCACCATGCGGGGGACCGGCCGGCCGATGGCCTGCAGGGCGGTGCCGGCGCCGATGGTCCGCAGCGCCTCCTGGCCGTTGGGCGCCAGGCCCAGCCAGGCGCCGACGCCGTCGGCCGCGGCGGGGTACGCCTCGAAGACCGTCGCCTCGATGCCCGCCTTGCGGAGGGCGAGCGCGGTCACCGGGCCGGCCACTCCGCCGCCGATGATCAGTGCCGTGCGGACGCCGGAGGCGGTGCCGCGGCTGTCGTTGATGCCCATGAGAGGAGACCCCCAGTGATGGTTGCTCGGATGTCGCGTCTGTCGCGGGCTCCATAGTTGCAGTGAATCTAGTTTCAATGCAACTAGTTTCCGCGGTGACTACGATGGCAGGCATGACCGCACCCGTGAAGAGTTCGCCCCTCGCCCTCACCGTGCTCGCGCTGCTGCACTACCGGCCGCTGCATCCGTACGGCCTCCAGCAGCTGATCAAGCAGTGGGGCAAGGAGCGGGTCGTCAACGTCGGCCAGCGGGCCGGGCTCTACCGCACCATCGAGCGGCTGCTGGCCGGCGGACTGATCGCCGTCCGGCAGACCGAGCGCGATCAGCAGTACCCCGAGCGGACGGTCTACGAGGTCACCGACGCGGGCCGGGCTGCCACCCGCGAGTGGCTGGAGCAGATGCTGTCGGTGCCGAAGGAGGAGTTCCCCGTCTTCCCGGCGGCCCTGTCGAACGTGATGCTGCTCGTCCCGGACGAGGCGCTGACGGTGCTGGAGCGGCGCGCGGAGCGGGTCGCCGCCCAGTGCGCCGCCCTGGAGGAGGGCCGGGACGAGGCCGTGGGCGCCGGGGTGCCGCGGGTCGCGCTGATCGAGGACGAGTACACGCTCGCCGTCCTCACCGCCGAGCGGCGCTGGCTCGACGGGGTGATCGGCGAGCTGCGGGACGGCAGCCTGACGTGGTCCCGGGAGCTGCTCGCCGGGTTCCAGGAGCCGTCGGAGCCGGCGTCGTCGGACTGATCGCCGGGCCGGTCCGCCGCCAACTGGGCACCGGGGCGGCCCGGTTGGCGGCGGGGCGCCGGCCGCCGGGTCAGTGCAGTGACGGCCGGCGGATCAGAAACGCCGCGTGTGCCCGGGTCTCCTTGGCCTGCGGGTGGCGGTGGTAGGGGTGCAGCGCGTTGCGGAGCGTGGTGAGGGCCTTTCGGGCGCGGCAGGAGGCGGTGAGCGGGTAGTGGTGGAAGAGCTGCCGGCAGTGGAGGAGGGCCGCCTCCAACTCGCCCGTTGACAGCAGGGTCTGGGCCAGGAGCGCGTGCAGCAGGACCAGGGCCGTGTGGTGGTCGGCGGGCCGGGTGGTGAGGGAGGCTTCGAGCGCGGCCAGGGCACCGGGGCGGTCTCCGAGGGCCAGCAGGACCAGGGCGCGCTGGTAGTGCAGCGCGGTCAGCGGATAGTGGGTGAACGGCCCGGTGCCGCGCGGGGCGGGGTCGTGGTGGCGCTCGGCGGAGAGGAGGTCGGCGAGCGCCAGCCGGCGTCTGCCGTCGATGGCGTGGATGACGGCGCGTCCGGCGTGCAGATACGAGCGGACCGCCCGGGGAGCGGTGGGGCCGGCGGTTTCCAGGGCCTGGTCCGACCACTGCCGGGCATGGCAGGCGTCGTCGAGGTGCAGCGCCGACAGGCTCATGGCGCGCAGGCTGATCGCGTAGGAGGCGCGGTCGCCGGCGCGGTGGGCGAGGTCGAGAGCCGAGTGGTAGTAGAGGTAGCCCACGTTGGTCAGGCAGGCGTCGATGGTCATGGCCCCGAGCAGGTGGGTGAGTTGTGCGGCGCCGCGCAGCAGCCGTCGGGGGAGGCCGCCGCCGGAGTGGGGGATCGCCAGGAGGCGGGCGACGTCGTCGGCGAGGTAGGTCGCCAGCGCCGAGCGCGCGTGGGCGCCGCCGTATCGCTCGGTCAGGGTGGCGAAGACGACCGCCATGTGGTCGAGACGGTCGTCGGACAGGGCGGTGAGCGCCGGCTCGGCAGGCACGGTGTCCGGGGTGCCGGCGCTGCCGCCCGGTGCGGGCCATCCGCGGGCCGGGACCGGGCGGGTGGTGACGAGTTCGCGGTTGAGGACGGCCCGGTGGGCGGGGTCGATATCCGTACGGCACAGGGTGACGAGCCGTTCTATGGGGTCGGCGGTGGTCAGCATGGTCTCCCGCAGTGACTCGTCCGAAGGGCTGTGCACCAGTCCGGTTTCGGCCACGGTCACCGTCCGGGCGATCCGCCGGGTGAGGACCTGCGCCACCAGGTCGGGGACCGGGGGTCTGGGGCGGGAGCCGTTGAGCCAGTGCGCGACCGACGTGCGGTCATAACGCAGCCGCACACCGTGCTTGGTGCCCAGGGCGTTGACCGCGCGGGCCAGTTCACCGGCGCTCCAGTCCGCTTCCGTCAGTAGTTCGGCAAGGTGCTCATTGGGTCGGTGACGAGCCATGTCTTCCTCCTGGCTCTCCGACCTCACCGCCCCGCGCCGTGTGGCCGTTTCAACGCGTTCACGCATCAAGGTCCGCTTTCGCTTCGCGCACGGCCCCTGGGCATGGTTGTGTCTGAGACATACCCCAGCGGTGGTTCTCGCCCTCCGCACGGCACGGTCGATCCGGCCAGTGCGCCGCGGTGCGGTCGAGAGGGGGGTGGGGCCCGTGCGCCTGACGGTGCGGGCACGGAGCCGATCCAGCGCGCAGCCGGGAGGGACGTGCGCGGTCACCGCAGGTCACCGCCGTCGGCGACGTTGCCGGGGCGGCGAGGGACGGGGCGCCCCGTATGGGAGCCGACGGCGACGCCGTTCAGGAAAAAGTCCGGAAAGCGTCCATTAGAGAGACCCATCTGCATCCGAGCACAGGCCCGCCCCGTGGGCGCGCAGGTACCCGCTGCCCGGGGACCGTCGCCCGCCCGGCACCCGGCGTCCGCCGGACCGCCGCCGCGGCGCGAGGGGCCGCTGTGCCTACGTGGAGGAGTATCCCGTGTCCGAGACATCCGACCGAGCCGTGCCGTCCATGGCGCGGCCCCTCGTGGTCCATCTCTTCCCCGGCCAGGGCGACTTCGCCGTCAGTCCCCTGGTCCGGGCCGTTCGTGCGCATCCCGTCGTGCGGACCGCCGTCGCGGAGGTGTTCGAGCAGGTCGACGAGGCGAGCGGTGCGTACGGCATCCCGGCGCTGGGCCCGGCGCTGCTCGGCGCCGCCCCGCCGAGCGGCCGGGACCTGGCAGAGGCCGCCGTGGGAACCCCGCAGGCCGCCCTCTTCGGGGCCTCGCTGGCGGTCCATCGCGCGCTGTGCGCGGTGGGTGCCGCCCCCGACCGCCTGGTCGCCGTCAGCTTCGGCGAGATCCCCGCGCTCACCGCGGCGGGCGTCTTCGACATCGCCGACGGCACGAGGATCGCCTGCCGGCTCGCCCGGATCCTGTCGGGGTGCAGCGGAGGCATGACGCTGCTGGGGGTCGGAGAGGCCGCCGCCGCACGCCTGATCGCGACGGCGGGGACCGCGGAGGTGGCCGTCGCCTGTGTCAACGACCCCGGCGAGACGGTGGTGTCCGGCCCGCTGGACGAGCTGATCCGGGTCGAGAAGCAGGCCGCCGCACAGGACGTCGAGGCCGCCCGGCTGCGGCTGCCCTTCCTGACCCACCACCCGTCGCTCACCGCCCCGGCACAGGCGTTCCATGACGCCATCGGCGCACTGCGCGCGCGACCGGGCCACACCCCCCTCTACTCCGCCGTCCACGGAGGCGCCTACGGCAAGGGCGACGATGTGTTCCGCGGGCTCGCCGACTGCGTCATCCACCCCGTACGGCTGCCGCACGTCCTGTCCCAGGCCGCCGCCCCGCCGCCCGCCCTCCTGCTCGAAGCCGGCACCGGACAGGCGCTGACCCGCAACGCCCGACGCTTCCTGACGGATCGTCAATGTGCCGCGTACAGCCCGCTGTCCGACCCCGGGTTCCCATGGGAGAGGCCGCACCTGCTGCACCCCGCCGCCGGGCCGGGGCAGCCCCCGGCGCCCGCACCGGAAGCGACGTACGGAGCGAGCCGATGACGACCACCTCCGATCCGTGCACCGCCTTCGCGCCGGTGCTGCCCGATCCGCTCCGCAGCGCCGCGGGCCGGCGGATCCTGGCCGCGCTCGCCACGGCGGACCCGCCGAGGGCGCACGAGAGTCGCAACCACCGCACCCACCGGCAGCTGCGCCAGCTCGCCGGGATGCTGCCGCCCGCCCACCGACTGCTCGCCGACCCCGACCTGCTGGCCACACTGAGCGCCTGCACGGCCGTCGTCGACCCGGCGCTCTACATGACGGTGCTCAACCACTACGTCCTGTGCCTGGGATCGGTCGTCGGCGCGTCCGGCGACCTGCGGCGGAACGGGCCGGCCGGTGCCGGGGCCGCGCGGGTGCACGTGCCGAAGGCACTGGAGACCGGGGCGCGCAAGGGCGTCTTCCTCATCACCGAGATCGGCGACGCCGGCAGCCATCTCGCGGTGCGCACCGTCGCCGAATTCCAGCCGGACAGCCGGGAGTTCGTGCTGCGGACGCCCGACCACCGGGCGGCCAAGTTCTCCAGCGTCGGCGCCCCGGGCATGCCGCAGAGCGCCGCCGTCTGCGCCCGCCTGGTCGTCGACGGCACCGACCACGGGGTCTTCCCCTTCCTCGTCGACCTGTGCGACGAGCGGGAGACCGCGCCGGGCGTCGCGATCTCCGGCCCGCTGCGCGTCGACGCACTGCCCCTCGAATACGCCCTGGTGCGCTTCGAGGGCGTCCGCGTCCCGTACGAGCGGTGGCTCCGCGGCAGCGCCTCCATCGACGAACTCCACTGCGTGGACGACCCCCTGACGGTAGAGCAGCGACTCCGGCACACCATGTCGGTGGGGCAGGCCCTGTGGGCCACCGTGCCCAGCGCGGCGGCGGCGCTCGCCCGGGCCGCCGCCGTCGCGGCCCTGCGCCACTCGCTGCACCGCCGCTCGCACGGCAGGCTCGCCCCCGGCTCCCCGGTCCTGACCTACCGCACCCAGCAGCGGGCCCTGCTCCCCGCACTGGCCGAAGCCTTCGCGCTGACCTGTGCGGCCCAAACCGCCAAGGACCTCTGGGCGTTCACGCTGGACGGCCGCATCACCACCGGCGCCACGAGCGGCACCCCGCCGGACATGGCGTTCGCGCCCTGGGCGTCCGTGGACCGCCGGCTGGCCGCCTTCAAGGCGCTCGCGGTGGCCGGCGCCGCGCGCGTCACGGGCGAATGCCAGCACCGCTGCGGTCTCGCCGGCTACCTCGGCGTCAACCGGCTCTCCGCCTACCACGGCTTCGCCCACGCCTTCGACAGCGCTGGCGGCGACAACCGGCTCATCCTGCTCGACATCGGCCGCGCGCTGGCCGAGGAGCACGCCGACGCCACCCCGCCCGCCCCGCCCGGGCACCCGGACCCGGACAGCCCCACATGGTGGCCGGGCCTCGTCGGAGCGCTGGAGCGGCGGCTGGCCGGCGACCTGCACACGACCGTCCGCACCCGCCGCACCCCGCACCTGAGCCAGATGGCGCTGTGGAACCCCGTCCTCGAACACACCCGGCAGCTCGGCGAGATCCACACCCGGCGACTGGCCGCGCAGAGCGTCGCCGACACCCTCGCCGGGGTCCACGACCCCACCGTACGCGGCCCGTTGAGCGCCCTCGCCGCCCTCTACGGCACCACCCAGGCCCTCCGGCTGGCGGGCCCCCTGCAATGGACCGGACTGCTCGGCCCCACCCAGGCGGCCGCGCTCAACGACACCGCGGACCGCCAGTGCGAGCGCCTCATGCCGCACCTGACGACGCTGACCGAAGCCCTCGGCACCCCCGACGACCTCCTCCCCACCCCGCTGTCCGACCCGGACTACGCCGCCGCGCTCGGCGGCACCCTCACCTGGCACCCCGGAGCACCCGCGTGAGCATCAACGACCACCCCGCCCGGCCCATCGGCGTCCTCGGCATGGGCACCTTCCTCCCCTCCCGACGCCGCCCCAACGACGAAGTCGCATCCGGCGCGGGCGTCACCGCCGACTGGATCACCCAGCGCACCGGAGTGCGCAATCGCCATGTCGCCGCGCCCCACGAGGCGGCCTCCGACCTGGCGGCCTGCGCGGTACGGGCCGCCGTCGCCGCGGCCGGCCTCGACATCGACCAGATCGACCTGCTCGTGCTGGCCACCTCCACCCCCGACGAACTGGGGCCGTCCACCGCCTGCCGGGTACAGGCCCTCACCAAGGCCCGCAACGCCGTCGCGCTCGACGTCAGCGCCGCCTGCTCGGGCTGGCTGTTCGCGGCCAGGGTGGCGCACGACTGGCTGCGCGCCGACCCGTGCGCACGGTACGCCGCGGTCGTGGGCGTCGAGGCGTACTCGAAGTTCCTCGACCCCGCCGACCGCGCCACCGCCGTCCTCTTCGCCGACGGCGCCGCGGCATCCGTGCTCGGGCCGGTCCCGCCGGGACAGGGGTTCGGCGACTTCCACCTGGGCTCGGACGGCACCCTCGCCGACCGGGTCCTCATCCCCGCCGGCGGCAGCAGAAGGCCCGCCAGCAGCACCACGCTCCGCACCGGCGCCCACACCATCCACATGGACGGCCGCGCCGTGCGCGACTTCATCACCACCATGTTCCCGCTGGTGGTCCGCGACAGCCTGGCCCGCAACCGCCTGCGCCTCCAGGACATCGACGCCTTCATCACCCACCAGCCCAACCCCAAACTGCTGCGCACCGTCGCCACCGACCTGGGCATCCCCGTCGACCGGCTCCCGATCGTCGCCCAGGAGATCGGCAACATCGGCGCCGCCTCCACGCCGTACGCGCTGGCCACCGCCGCCGCCAACGGACTGCTCACCCCCCGCTCCCGCATCCTGACCGCCACGTTCGGCGCCGGCATGACCTGGGGCAGCGCCCTGCTGACCTGGAGTGGCGCCCCCACCATCCGCATCGCCCCGCAGCGGGCCGCAGTACACGAAGGGACGCTTCACCATGCGCACCACTGAAGCCTTCCGCCTCGACGGCGCCCGCGCCCCGGTGACCGGGGCCTCCCGCGGCATCGGCCGGGCCGTCGCCCTGGCGCCGGCCGACGCGGGAGTCGACCGCGCCCTGTCCGCCCGCACCGAAGAGGCCCTAAAGGACACCGCGTTGGAGGTCGCGCAGCGCCACCGCGCCGCGCACCTGGTGCTGATGTCCTCCGTCGCCGGTGTGATCGGGACGCCCATGATGGAGGCGTACGCGGCCACCAAGGCGGGCCGGACGTCGCTGGCCCGCAGCCTCGCGGTCGGCTGGGCGCGCGACGGCGTACGCGTCAACGCCCGGTGTCCCGGCTGGACTCGGACCGACATGACGGCCTTCGCCCAACGCTCCGCGCCGGTCTCCGACTGGCTGACGGCCCATGCGCCGCTCGGCCGCCGGGCGGAGCCGGAGGAGGCCGCCTGGGCCGCGCTCCACCTGGCCTCGCCCGCCGCCGGCTGTCTGACCGGCCAGGCCCTCGTGGTGGACGGCGGCCTGTCGGTGCCGGACAGCGGCCTCGCCGGCATCCCCGAACCGTCCTCCCCGTCCGCCGGGGTGTGACCCATGACCGGACAGCGCACCGCCCCGCACCCCCGCCGCACCGCAGCCATCTGCGGCATCGGCTCCTCACTGCCCCCGCGCGTGGTCTCCAACGAGGAGCTGACGCGCCAGGGGGCCCTGCAGACCTCCGACGCCTGGATCCGCTCCCGGACCGGCATCGTCAACCGCCGCCGCGCCGCCCCCGGAACCGCCACCGGGGACCTCGCCACCGGCGCGGGCCGCGCCGCCCTCGAATCCGCCGGCGGACCACCCCCCGACCTGCTCCTGCTCGCCACCACCACACCCGACCGGCACTGCCCGGCCACCGCACCGGAGGTCGCCCACCGCCTCGGCCTGTCCACCATCCCCGCCTTCGACCTGGCAGCCGTCTGCTCGGGCTTCGTCTACGGGGTGTCCCTCGCCACCGCGCTGCTGCTCAGCGGAGCCTGCGCCCGGCCGCTGGTCATCGCCGCCGAGACCTACTCCAGCATCATCGACCCCCTCGACCGCGACACCGCCTACATCTTCGGCGACGGCGCCGGCGCGGTCGTCCTGCGCGGCGCGGACGCCCGGCAGCCGGGCGCCGTCATCGCCACCGACCTCGGCTCCGACGGCTCCCGCTGCGACCTGATCGCCATCAACGGCGGCGGCTCCCGCATGCCCCTCGCCGCACAGCAACTCACCCGCCACGACCGCTACTTCCGGATGCGGGGCCGCGACGTCTACGCACAGGCCGTACGCCGTATGACCGAGTCCTCCCGCACCGCACTGCACCGCGCCGGCTGGACTCCCGACACCGTCGCGGCCTTCATCGGCCACCAGGCCAACCAGCGGATCCTCGACTCCGTCGCCGACCGGCTCGACATCGCCCCCCGGCACCGCTTCGGCAACATCCAGGACGTCGCCAACACCGCCGCCGCCTCGATTCCCCTGGCCCTCGCCGACACCGCCGCACAAGGGCTCGTACCGCCCGGTGCCCGCACCCTCCTGACCGCCTTCGGCGGCGGCCTCACCTGGGGCTCGATCGCCCTGACCTGGCCGTCGGCCACTCCCCGGCACCACCCTCCGCACCCCCGCCCCACCTCCGAACAGTCCCCCGCCTCACCGCACCCAAGGAAGCAGCCATGGACGATGTCCTCCAGCACCTCATGACCGTGCTCACCGAGAAGTTCGACGTCCCCGCCGACGCCATCCGCCCCGACTCCACCCTCACCGACCTGGACCTCGACTCCCTCGCCGTCGTCGAGTTCGCCGTCACCCTCCAGGACCACTGGCACATCGACCTGGACGACGACGCCGCGGCCGAGGCCACCCTCGACGACCTCGCCGGGACCGTACGCGGCCTGCTGAGCGAACAGTCCGGAACCCTCGCGCCATGACGGCCGGCACGCCCCACCCGACATCGGTGCTCCCGCCAACCCCCCTGGCGGTCACCGGGATCGGCCTCGTCACCCCGGCCGGGATCGGCACGGACGACACCTGGAAGGGTGTCTGCGCCGGCCGGCCGACCGCCGCGGCCGACCCCGAACTCGCCGGACTGCCGGTCACCATCTCCTGCCGCGTCCCCGGCTTCGACGCGCGTACGCAGGTGGGCGGCGTCCAGCCGTGGCGCCACGACCGGTTCACGCACTTCGCGCTGATCGCGGCCCGGGAGGCCGTCCGCGACGCGGGCCTCGACCCCGCGTCGCGGGGCTGGCCCGCCGCCCGGGTGGCCCTCGTGCTGGGGTCGGCCGCGGGCGGCGTGGGCACCTACGAGCGGCAGCACCGCAAACTGCTCGCCGGCGGGCACCGCTCGGTCTCCCCCCTCACCCTGCCGGCCTTCCTCCCCAACATGGCCGCCGGCCAACTGGCCATCGACCTGGGAGTGCACGGCCCGGTCCTGCACACCGCCACCGCCTGCGCCTCGGGCGCCACCGCCCTGGCCACGGCTGCCACGCTCCTGGCGGCCGGCGCCTGCGACATCGCGATCGCGGGCGGCAGCGACGCCATGATCACCCCCCTGTGCGTGACCGCCTTCGGCCGCGCCGGAGCGCTCTCCCACCGCCTCGACGACCCCCCGACGGCCTCCCGCCCCTTCGACGCCACCCGCGACGGCTTCGTCCTGGCGGAGGGCGCGGGCGTACTGGTCCTGGAACGTGCCGCGGACGCGACGGCGCGCCGCGCACCCATCCGGGCCCTGCTCACCGGGCACGGCTCGGCCACCGACGCCCACCACCCGGTCGCCCCCCGCCCGGACGGCCGCGGCCTGCAGGCAGCCCTACGGCAAGCCCTCGTTCATGCCGACGCGGCTCCGGCCGACGTCGCCCACATCAACGCCCACGGCACCGGCACCCCGCTCAACGACCGCACCGAGGCGACCGCCCTCCGCGGCCTCTTCGGCGCCAACGGCCCGTCCGTCACCTCGGCCAAGGGCGTGCTCGGCCACACCATGGGCGCGGCCGGAGCCATCGAAGCGGCCCTGACCGTCCTGACGGTGCAGCACCAACTCGCCCCGCCCACGGCCAACTTCCGCACCCCCGCGGCCGATACCGCCGTCCTCGACGTGGTCGCCCCCGCGGCCCGCAGTCAGCGCATCGACCTCGCCCTGAGCGTCTCCTGCGGCTTCGGCGGCCACAACACCGCGCTCGCCTTCACCCCCGCCCCGCGCCCCCTGGGCACTCCGCCCGCCGGCCCACCGCCGCCCACCCGCCCCGTCCCTCACCCCGCCCCGTCCCCCTGACACCGGCCGCACCCGCCCTCACGGCTCCCCCGCCACCGCCTCCATCGCCGCACCCGCACCCTCACCGGTCGTCGGCGCCCGGCAGTCATCCGCACCGCCGTCGGGCACGATCGGCCGGTACGCGGCGTCCTCACACGTCATCACCCGCGCGTACTGATCAGGATCGGTCATGCCCGATGTGTACCGCTCCCGGCAGCCCCCGAACGCCGGGGGGAGCCGTGATACCCCGGGCGGCCTAGGCACTCCGGGCGGCCCGGACACTCCGGGCATCGCCCGCCGGCGCCGCTCGCACCGCGGCCGGTGCTGTGTCAGTGGTCCCGCGTAGTGTCGTCGGTGAGGGGACGGACGAACGGACGACACCTCACGACATCGGCGGGGAGGACGGCAGTTCATGAACGGTTACGGGGGCGGCAGCGGGCCGGGGCCGGGCGCGCCGGGAGGGGCCGGGGGGTGTCGTTGGGATGCGGTGACGTTGCCGCCGGGGCTGACGCATGAGCCGAGCCGGCGGTTCCTGGTGGCGCACGGGCTGCCCGAGGAGGCCGCCGGTCTCCACTTCACGGCGGTGCGCGACAGGCGGCTGAAGCCGTTGCGGGGCGACGGGGCCACCCGCGAGACCGGCGTCGCGACCGTCACCCCGGGCTCCCTCCTCCTGCTCGGGGACGACTATGACGGGGAGGCGCAGCTCGCCCTCGACGGCGCGAGCGGCGGGGTGTATCTCGTGGCGGAGCAGTACGACGGGTGGCATCGCGACCTCCTGGCGTCCGGCCTGCCCGAACTGGCCGGGCTGGCACGGGAGATCGAGGCGGTCTCGGCCCCGCCGGACGACCCCGATCCGTACGGAGGGCGCCGCGGTCCGGCGGTCGTCGCCGAGGTGCGCAGGCGCGCCGAGGAACGGATGCGGCGGATCGACCCGGAGCTGTTCGCCGGGCCGACCCCGCCCGCCCACTGGCCGACGGCGCTGCTGATCCGCACCCTGCACTGGGGCGCGAAGCCGGGAGCTGCCGGTGAACTGGCCTACGTCCTTTGCCCCGAACTCGTCGCGGAGATCGGCGACGACGGCCGGGTCCGTCGCTTCACCCCGGACGAGCTGCCGCCCCAGCTCACCCATGAGCCGACCCGCCGTCTGCTCACCGAGATCGGACTGCCCTGCGACACCGACCTCTTCACCCCGCATGAGGGGCCGCTGCGCACGATGGCCGAGGCCCATCCCGATGTCTACGGCGACCGGGTCGACGACACCCTCCGCACCGACGGCGACGATCCGCCGCGCCGCGACCACCAGCAGAACTTCCTCTCCCTGGGCTGGTGGCCGCACGACCTCGCGATAGCCCTGGACGGCGCGACCGGCCGCGTCGAACTCCCGGACTGGTACGACGACGGCGACCCCGCGGCGTATCTCCACCGGGACGTGTCGGCCCTGCTGTACGCCTGCTGGACCTACGGGCGGTTGCACGCGGAGTGGGCCCGATGGGACCTGGGAGCCGGCGGACAGCCCGGCGGGTGGGCGGTGTTCACCCCGGCGTCCCTGCTGGTCAACGTGGTCGACGACATGGTCCGGGACATCGATCCGGAGGCGTTCGCCACCTCCCGGCACTCGTGGCGGCAACTGGCGGAGGACGACCACACCGGCGGGCTCCTCTGCTAGGCCCTGTCCGACGGGTCAGGGGCGGAGAGGCAGTGGACAGCGCGTGACAACCGGAAACCATACCCGGCTGTCGGTTATGTCTCCGGGTGGCTGATACTCACCCACAGCACCTCTACCGAGAGCAAGGAGCGCATACCCATGTCCCGAGTAGTTCTGGTGACCGGCGGGTCCCGCGGCATCGGCCTGGCCATCGCCGAGCACCAGCTGTCCCTGGGCAACAAGGTCGCCATCACCCATCTGACCACCGAAGCGCCGAAGCTCCCCGGTCTCCTGCCGATCCGGTGCGATGTGACCAGGACCGATGAGGTCGATCGTGCGTTCACGCGCGTCGAGCAGGAGCTGGGAGAGGTGGATGTCCTGGTCGCCAACGCGGGCGTCATCGCCAACAACTTCCTTGAGGAGATGACCGATGAGCAGTGGGACCGGGTCATCGACGTCAACCTGACCGGCACGATGAAGGTCGCCCGGCGCGCCTGCCGGAGCATGAAGGAGCGACGGGCCGGCCGCATCATCGTGATGTCGTCCGCCCTGGCCCTGGCGGGCGGCGCCACCCAGACCAACTACGCGGCGTCCAAGGCGGGCCAGTTGGGCTTCGCCAGGGGGCTGGCCGAGGAGGTCGCCGAGTACGGCGTCACCGTGAACGTCATCTGCCCGGGACCCACCGACACGCCCATGTACCGCTCCCTGCCGGAGGAGTTCCAGCGGCAGCTCGTCGCCCGGACCCGCACCAAGCGCCTGATCCAGACCGCCGAGGTCGCCGCGGTCGTGAACTTCCTCACCTCGCCCGATGCCAAGTCCATAACCGGTCACATCATGGAGGTGGACGGCGGAGGGTCCTGGGGGCACTGAGGCCGGCGCCTGCGGCTTGTGCGGCTTCGCCCTCCGCAACGGTCGGCCGTCACCACACCGGCGCCCCGGAGAACTCCCTGCGCGCCGCCGTCCGATGCGCCTGCGAACGCCCGGACACCGGCCCCACGACGCGCAGCCGGTTTGGACCCCTGCATCCGGCGCGCGATGCCGGCCGGTGACCCGTCCGTCACGAGATGCCGCGCTGCCGATCCCGAGGCTGCCGGCCCGACCCCGTCCGGCGGACCGCCGGCACGCCGCCCGCGCGGTCGGACCGCTTCCCCTCTGCTCAGTCACTTTCTCCTGGGTACCTACTGTCCCGGCGGTGTTAGCGTCCGTGCGTCGCGGCGGGGCGGGTCCTGTCCCACCGCCTGCGACCTGGCCCGATCGGGCGTCAATTACCAGGTATTACAGGGGAGTTAGTCGTGATCGTAGTGACCGGAGCGACCGGCAATGTGGGGCGTCCGCTGGTGCAGGCGCTCGCCTTGGCGGGGGAGAAGGTGACGGCGGTGTCCCGCGGGGTCTCCGAAGCAGCTGTGCCCGACGGCATTCGGCACCGGCGGGCGGATCTGACCGACCCGGAGAGCCTGCGGCCCGTTCTCGACGGTGCCGATGCGCTCTTTCTCCACGACGGCGGCGGCAGCGTCCGACCGTTCAGCCCGCGGGACCTCCTCGATGTCGTACGGGCCTGCGGAGTGGGGCGCGTCGTGCTGCTGTCCTCCCAGGGCGTCGTCACCCGGCCGGAGTCCGCCTCCCACGGGGACATCGGCCGCTCCAGGGAGGACGCCGTCCGGCGGTCGGGCGCGGAATGGACCATCCTTCGGCCCGGCGGGTTCGATTCGAACGCCTACGCCTGGGCCGAGTCGGTGCGTGCCCGGCGTACCGTGGCCGCCCCGTTCGGAGATGTCGGCCTGCCCACCGTCGACCCGGCCGACATCGCCGAGGTCGCCGCCGTGGCGCTGTGCGACGAGGGGCATGCCGGGCGTGCCTACGAGTTGACCGGACCGGAACTCGTCACGCCGCGGCAGCAGGCCGCGTCGCTCGGCGAGGCGCTCGGTGAACGGGTGCGCTTCGTCGAGCAGACGCGGGACGAGGCGCGGGCGCAGATGCTGCGGTTCCTGCCCGAACCGGTCGCCGAAACCACCCTCGACATCCTCGGCAGGCCCACCTCCGCCGAGCGGCGGATCAGCCCCGACATCGAGCGGGTCCTCGGCCGCGCTCCCCGCACCTTCGCCGACTGGGCCCATCGCCACATCGCCGCCTTCCGGTAGGACCGGCAACGGGCAGTGGAGAGCGGGCACTGGAGAGCGGACGGTGGGGAGCGGACCGAGGGAAGGGGCGGGGAAAGGCGGGGACGGGCGAAGGCGCGGGGCCGGCCGTCAGCCGGCCTGTCCCGGCTGGACGGATGAGCGGCGGCCCGGCGCCCACCGTCCGGTGCCTGCCGATCACCTAGACTCGGCGGATGGCGAAGTACTTCGACGTCCACCCCGAGAACCCACATCGGCGCACGATCAGCACGGTGGCCGAGAGCATCCGCTCCGGCGCCCTCGTCGCGTATCCGACGGACTCCTGTTTCGCTCTGGGATGCCAGCTGGGCAGCCGCGACGGCATCGACCGGATCCGGTCGATCCGGAACCTCGACGACCGTCACCACTTCACTCTCGTCTGCCAGAACTTCGCGCAGCTGGGCCAGTTCGTGCACATCGACAACGATGTGTTCCGCGCGATCAAGGCGGCGACGCCCGGGCGCTACACCTTCATTCTGCCCGCCACGAAGGAAGTGCCGCGCCAGCTGCTGCACGCGAAGAAGAAGACGGTCGGCGTCCGGATCCCGGACCATGCCGTCGTCCAGGCGCTGCTCGCCGAACTCGGTGAGCCGCTGCTCTCCAGCACCCTCCTCCTGCCGGACGAGGAAGAGCCGCTGACGCAGGGCTGGGAGATCAAGGAGCGGCTCGACCATGTGATCGACGCGGTGCTCGACTCCGGCGACTGCGGCACCGAGCCGACCACGGTCATCGACTTCTCGGGCGGCGAGGCCGAGATCGTACGCCGCGGGGCGGGGGACACCGCGCGGTTCGAGTAGCGTGCGGACGGTTGCGCCACCGGGCGTGGCGGCGGGACGAGAACGGGATGGCAGTGCGATGGGGAGCGGACGCAGCATGGCGGCGCGGGGGTATGCACGACGGCGGCGACGGGGGCTTCGGGAGACTCAACCGGTAGCCAGGGGAGGGGTGTTGGCGGAGGAGCGGGTCGTCGGCGGCGTCCCGCCGTCCGCCGCGGCCTTCCTGCTGGCCCTGCACCTCGGTGCCGCCGGTCTCCTCGTCATGGCGCAGGCGCAGCCGGCCGCCGCGAGCGCGCGCGTCCCGGCTCCGGTGACGTCGCCCGCCGCCAGTGTGCGGATCACTGAGGGGCAGGTGGGCGAGGTCGGCCCCGGAGGCACCGTCGTCTACCCCGCGGTGACCAGCTGTCTGACGGTGACCGTCCGCCTCCAGGACGGTGCGAAGGTCGGTGCGCACGCCAGCCTGTTCCAGGTGCCGGGGGAGTACCGCTCGGACCGGATCCTGGCCGCCGTCCGGCAGCGGATCGGGTCGCGGGCGGTGCGCGCCGTGGAGGTACGGGGCGCCGTCGGGGCGTGGGACCCCGGCTACTTCACCAGGGCGATCGAGAGCTACCCGGAGGGCGAGCAGGTGCCCGTACCGGCCAGCCCCGATCCCGGGGGGCTGGCGAGGGCGGTGGCGGAGGGACTCGGCCAGCCGCCGGCGAAGGTGACGGTCCAGGACGTGCCCGACGGGGACCAGACGGTCGTATGAGGGGACGGGCCCCGAAGGGGCCCGTTCGCCGTCGGTCGACGCGGCGGTCAGTCGATGACCAACTCGCCCATCGCGCTCCAGCCGGTCGCGCCCTCGATGGTGGTGCTCACGATCTCGGGCGTACGGCGCAGCAGCGGACGCATCTGCTCCAGGCCCGCGCGGAAGTGGTCGGAGTTCACATGCGCCTCGGCCGCATCGTCCTTGAATGCCTCTACCAGCACATAGGTGTGGGGGTCCGCGAGGCTGCGGGACCACTCGAACCACAGGTTGCCGGGTTCGTCACGGGTGGCCCGGGTGAAAGCGTCGACCTTCGCGGGCCACTCCTCGGCGTATTCGGGCTTCACGGGAAACTTCACAACGATAAAGATCATCCGGGTACTGTAAGCGATTTGCCGTTTCTCGCGCATTCGCCCCTGAGGTGCGGAGGGCCATGCCCTTGCCGGTGACGAGGCGGTGCTCGGGTTCCGCCGCGGTCGATTGGCCCGCGCCACTGCGGGGCGACCGCCGGGGGTGGCCGGTCCACGCCGTCGCCCGGCGGGGCGGTCGCCATGATCACGTACGCTGCGCAGGTCAGTCACCGGGCACCTGGGGAGCAGTACGGTCATGTCCGCATCGCCGCAGCACGCGCCGGCCGCGCGAGGGCCGCACCTTCGCGAGCCGGACCGGATGCACAGCCTGCTCGACGCGGTGATGAGCCTGGGGCGGGGGCTCGAACTTCCGCAGGTGCTGCGTGGGATCGTGGAGGCGGCGGTCACCCTCGCCGACGCGGAGTACGGGGCGCTCGGCGTCGTCGACGACGGGCAGCTGTCGCGGTTCCTGCCCGTGGGCATGTCCGACGAACTCATCGGACAGATCGGCCGGACACCGTGCGGCCGAGGCATCCTCGGCGAGCTGATCCGCCACCCCGTACCGCTGCGGCTCGACGACCTGACCACGCACCCGCGCAGTTACGGCTTTCCGGACCACCATCCGCCGATGCGCACCTTCCTGGGGGTGCCGGTCCGGGTCCGTGACGAGGTGTTCGGCAACCTCTACCTCACCGAGAAGCGGGGCGGCGGCTCGTTCGACGCGGACGACGAGGCGGTGCTGACCACCCTCTCCATCGCGGCGGGAGTGGCGATCGACAACGCCCGTATGTACCACGAGAGTCGGCGCCGGGAGCGGTGGCTGGAGGCGCTCGGCGAGATCACCCGCAGCCTGCTGTCCGGCACCGGGGCGGACGAGGTGCTGCACCTGATCGCCGAGCGGGCCCTGGAGTTCGCCGGCGCCGACTCCGCGGCCGTGCTGCTGCCGGCGGAGTCGTCCGCGGACGATCTGACGGTCGCGGTGGCCCGGGGCGCCGGCGCGAGCCGGATCGCCGGGCTGCGGGTGCCGGCCGACGGCTCGCTGCCCGGTATGGCCGTGCGCAGCGGACGGCCCGTGGTCACCGCCGATCTGCGCACCGACCCGCGCGCCCACCCGCTCGGCCCGGACACGGAGACCGAGGAGGAGTACGGGCCCGCCATCGCCGTCCCGTTACAGGTCGACACCGGGTGCGGGGCGCTGCGGCTGAGCCGGCTGGCGGGCCGGCCCGCGTTCGACGACACCGAGGTCCGGCTGCTGTCGGGCTTCGCGGACCAGGCCGTGATCGCCCTCGAACTCGCCCGCCGGTGCGCCGAGTCGGAGGAGCTGGCGGTGCTCCACGACCGCGACCGGATAGCCCGGGACCTGCACGATCTGGCCATTCAGCGGCTGTTCGCCACCGGTATCACGCTGCAGAGCGCGACCCGGCTGATCGAGCGGCCCGAGGCGGCCGAACGGGTCGGCCGGGCGGTCAACGACCTGGACACCACGATCAAGATCATCCGGTCCACCATCTTCGAACTGCGTACCACCGGAGAGGGCAGGGCGGGCCGGAGCCTGCGCCGGGACCTCACCGATGCCGTGCAACGAGCCGCCCAACCGCTCGGCTTCGCCCCCGCACTGCGGATCGACGGGCCGGTGGACAGCGCCGTCCCGGACGAGCTGGCCCAGCATGTCGTGGCGGTCGCCGCGGAAGCCCTGAGCAACGCCGCCCGGCACGCCCGCGCCCGGCGCCTCGACGTGGAGCTGACCGCGGCGGAGGCGGTGACACTGACGGTGACGGACGACGGGGTGGGGGTGGGGCCCGCACCGCATACCGGCGGTCTGGCCAACATGCGGGCCCGGGCCGAGATACACGGCGGCCGGCTGGCGGTGGAGTCGCCCGCCGGCGGCGGCACCCGGATCGTGTGGTGCGTGCCGCTGCCCGCCTGACCGGCCGGGAGGGGATGGTCAGTCGCGGGGTTCCCGGAGCCGTTCGGCGACCATCGCGGCCTGCACCCGGCGGCCCACCCCCAGTTTGGACAGGATGGACGAGACCCGGTTCTTGACGGTCTTCTCGGCGAGGAACAGCCGGTCGGCGATCTGGCGGTTGGTCAGACCCTCGCCGATCAGGTCCAGCACCTCGCGTTCGCGCGCCGAGAGCCGGTCGAGTTCGGACGGCGGCGCCTCGGGTGCCCGGCTCGGGCCGCGCAGCCGCGCCATCACCCGTGTCGCGGTGCGCGGATCCAGTGTCGAGCCGCCCGCCGCGAGGGTGCGTACCGCCTGCACCAGCGCCGAGCCGTCGATCTGCTTGAGGACATACCCGGCCGCTCCCGCCATGATGGCGTCGAACAGCGCCTCGTCGTCGTCGAAGGACGTCAGCATCAGGCAGGCCAGTTCCGGCATCCGGGCCCGTAACTCCCGGCAGATCTCGATGCCTTCGTGGTCGCCGTCGGGCCCGGCGGTGCCGCCGAGCCGTACGTCGAGGACCGCCACCTGCGGCCGGACGGCCGGCACCCGGGCGAGGGCCTGCCGGCCGTCGCCCGCCTCGCCCACGACCTCGATGTCCCCCTCCGCTTCGAGGAGGTCCCGTACGCCGCGGCGCACCACCTCGTGATCGTCGAGGATGAAGACGCGCAGCGGCGTGCTCGGTGCGGGGGGCGCGGGGGGCTGGGACATCACTGCTCGCTCTGCTGTTCCTTGGCTGGGTTTCTGCGACGCCGGGGCGTTTGGACCCGGCCCCTGACGGAACATCAGTATCGCCGAGGTGGCTGCCACGCCCGCAGCGGGCCGGGCCCCGCGACGAGGCTCCTACCGGGCGGGGGCCGGCGAAAGGGCCGAACGGCCCTGGGGGAGCAGGGCCCTTCGGGCACAACGGTGCGTTGCCATACTGACCACCCCTTTCCTCGGAGGGGCCGCACCGCTGCGGTAGCGCACCGGCCGCCCGCCGTCCTGTCAGGAGGTCCGCTCCATGCAATCGTTCCCGGCCACCGTCGGCGACGAGTACCACGCCCTGCTCGCCCGGCACGACGCGATGCGGCTGCGGCGGCAGATCCTCGCACCCGGGCAGGTCCCGCGGCCCCGGTCGGCTGCGGCCTCCTACGACGGCGCGGCCGATCAGCGCCTGATCACGCAGTATCTGGACCTGGTGACGCCCTTCGGGGACCTCATAGGCCACCTCTACGAGGAGATGTTCGCCCGCTGGCCCTACCTGCGGTCGCTGTTCCCGGCGTCGATGGACTTCCAGCGCGCGCACCTGGCGCGGGCCTTCTGGTACCTGATCGAGAATCTGCACCGGCCGGACGAGGTGGCCGCCTACTTCCGTCAACTCGGCCACGACCACCGCAAGCTCGGGGTGCGTCCGGTGCACTACGAGGCGTTCGAGGCCGCGCTGTGCGCGGCGCTGCGGCGCACCGCCGGACCGCGCTGGGCCGAGGCCGTGGAGCAGGCATGGGTGCGGATGCTGCGCTTCGCCGTCGCGTCGATGGTCGAGGGGGCCGATGCCGCCCTCGCCGAACCCCCTTGCTGGCAGGGGGCAGTGACGGCACATCAGTTACGTCGCCCGGACCTCGCCGTGGTCCGGGTGCGGATGCACGAGCCGTACCCGTACCGGGCCGGGCAGTACGCGGCGGTCGAGTCGCCGCTGATGCCCCAGGCGTGGCGGCAGTACTCCCTCGCCTGCGCGCCGCGGCCCGATCACGAGGTGGAGTTCCACGTCCGGCAGACCGCCCGCGGTGGGGTGAGCGAGGCCCTGGTGTCCGGCACCCGGGTCGGCGACCTGCTCCGGCTGGGCCCCGCGCACGGCACGATGACGCTCGACGACGCGGACTTCTCGGGCGACCTGCTGATGGTGGCCGGCGGTACGGGATGGGCCCCCGTCAAGGCGCTCCTGGAGGAGCGGTCCGGCCGTCGCGCAGCCGGGGGCGACCCCGGGCAACCCGCCGGCCGGGTACACCTCTTCGTCGGCGCCCGCAGCCGGGCCGAGCTGTACGACGCCGGGTTGCTCTCCCGGCTGCCGGTACGGCACCGGTGGCTGCGGGTGGTCCGGGTCCTCGACGAGGACCGGGCCCCGAGCGCCTACGGGCCACTGGCCGAGGCGGTGGCCCGTGGTGGCCCGTGGACCGGCCACCGCGCCTTCGTCAGCGGTCCGGCCGCCATGGTGGGGGCCACGGTGGCGCGGCTGACCGCGGCCGGTGTGCCGGCCGGGCGGATCCGCCATGACCCGGTGCCCGAGGTCTTCGCCCCGGCGGACGACCGCACGACAGTGCTCCCGGTGACGCCGGCCGGCGAGGCGACCAGGAGCACACGATGACGGACCCGGCCGACCGGCACACCGCCGAGGACCGGCGAGCGGCCTGGGCGGACGCCGAGGCGTCGCGCCGCAGCACCGAACTGGACCGCGGGGAGGCGCTGCGGCTGCTGGGCAGCGTGTCGCTGGGCAGGATCGTCTTCACCCAGGACGCGCTCCCGGCCATCCGCCCGGTGAACCACCTCCTGCACCACGGCGAGGTCATCATCCGCACCCATGAGGGCGCGGCTTTGGCGACGGCGCTGACCGGGCAGCCGGACGGCGGGGGCATCGTCGTCGCCTACGAGGCCGACGCCATCGACCCCGCCACGCACTGCGGTTGGAGCGTCGTGGTCACCGGCTACTGCCATCTCGTGACGGACCCCGACGACCTGGCGCACTATCAGGCACTGCTCCATCCCTGGACGGACCACCGGATGGAATACGCACTGCGCATCCGCCCGGACCTGGTCACCGGCCTGCGGCTCTCCCGGAGAGAGGGGACCGGGGGAGCCGTATGACCATGCGGCGTCCGGGCGGGGGCGTTCGTGCGCGTCGGGTGCGGTCGGCGGTCAGTGCAGGATCTTCTCCTTGGCGCGGCTGAACTCCTCGTCGGAGATGTCGCCCCGGGCGCGGATGTCGGAGAGCTTGGCGAGCTGGTCCACTTCGCTGACGCCGGTGGCCCCGCCGCCCGCCGTCTCGCGGATGTACCGCTCGAACTCGTCGCGCTGTTCCTGCGCCTGCTGCCGTTCGCGTCTGCCCATGCCGTGGCCCCGGGCGCAGACGTAGATGAAGACGCCGAGGAAGGGCAGCACCAGCACGAGGAGCAGCCACCCGGTCTTGGCCCAGCCGCTCATGGTGTCGTCGCGGAAGATGTCGGCGATGATGCGGAAGAGCAGGATGACCCACATCACCCACAGGAAGACCCACATCGCTGTCCAGAAGGCCCCGAGAACCGGGTAGTCGTAGGCCAGATTCACGTAACCGACCATTGTTTCTCTCCTGTTCGTACCGTGAGGGTGGTGACAGGGCGTGTGTGCCGCCGCGCCCTCCCGCGCGGTGCCCGGCGCCTCATCGGGCACCGCCTGATGGGGGTGGTGCGGCGGCGGGTGGGGCGCGTGTTCCGGCGGCGGCGAGGATGCCGAGGAGGATCAGGACGAGCACGACCAGGCCCAGGACCAGCGCCACCACCCCCGGGGTGGGGTAGTTCCACAGGAACAGGGTCAGCGCACCGGCGGCGATGACCACGCCCGTGGTCCAGCGGCGGCGGGCGGCCAGCCGGCGGCCGAACGCTCCGGTGTCCCACCCGGCGCGGGCCAGGGCGCGGCCGGCGGCTCCGGTGCCGCGGGCGATCGCCGCGCGCAGGAACCGGGCGCCGCGCCCGGGGCCGTAGAGGTAGCCGGCCAGTGCCGTGATCACCGCGACGACCAGAACGGTGCGGGTGCTCAGGCGCAGGAAGCGCACCAGGGTGTCGTAGATCGCGGCGGCGGCGTTCCGCGGGAGCGTGGTGGGCGGTACGGAGTCCAGGTAGACCTGGCGCGCCACGGCGAGGCCGATGAGCAGCGCGACCATCATGACGCCGACGCCGATCGCCGCGGTCATCAGGGCGACGCGGTGAGCGGGCGCGGCCCAGACCGCGAGGGCGGCGAGGCCGATCGCCGTGACGGGCAGCCAGTTGCCGACGATGTCCAGCAGCCGCATGGCGCTCTGCGCCTTGTTGAGCTTGTCGACCTGGAGCAGCGGGATCGTCTTGTCGATGTCGGGGATCTTCGCCGCCGCCCGGTAGCCGTGGTCGACCAGCCGCTGTTTGACGTGGTCCACGACGGTGCCGATGTTCAGGACGATGGTGTCGCCCTTGGCCTGCATGGCGCGGTTGCCCTCGCCGGTGAGGACGTTCACGACGTTCGCGTGGGCGACGCGGTTGGCGCTCCGCCACACGTCACGGAACTCGCCGCTCTTCACCACCTTGGTCACGACGGTGCGGACGGCGCCGGTCAGGGCGTTCTTGAGCGGCTCCGCCAGCGCCTGGGAGTGGTCGACCACCAGGGGCGGGGCGCCGGCGCGGTCGAGGGCCTTGGCGAGCGAGGCGGTGAGGGCGGGTACGTCGACGGCGTCGACCACCCTGTTGGTGAGGCGGTCGGTCAGCGCGTTCTGCACGGCCGGGTCGGAGGCGAGCGGTGCGACCGTCTGCACGTATCGGCCGGTGTCCGTCACCTCGTTGTTCACCCACGCCGCCACCACCGCCAGCGGCGCGAGCAGGAAGGCCACGATCAGGAGTACCGAGGCGCTCGCGTAGCGCAGCCTCCGGTGGTGCAGTGCCGCGGCGCCGCGCAGCCGCTCGTACTCCTCGCGTTCGGCGGCGTTCAGGGGGCGGCCGTCGCGCGGGGCGCCGTGGTCACCGGGGCCGGCGGACGCAGCCATCCTTCCTCCCTCGTACGAGGACCGGGCCGAGGCGCCGGCACGCCGCCCAGGGGTACGCCGCCCCGGAACCCCTCCGTTCCAGCGTGGCAGGGGCGGCCCACGGCCGCACGCGGGATCGGGGCCCGCCGGCCGGCACTACGACGGGTCACCCGCTGCCACGGCAGGTGACCCGGTACCACCGCAAGTGACCTGCCCGCCGCGGTGCGTGATCCGGCCGAGGTCGATCGCCGCGCCGCGGTCCGCTACCGCCGCGCGACGCGGCGCCGGAACCCGGGCGCAATCTGACGCACCGTCATTTCGCTCGGTGTCCCACCCCGGGGTTGGCGCCGGTCCGAGTCGCCGGGTGTGCCGGGGATGGCCAGCATGGAAGAAGCAGCACGGCCAGAGGAGGAAGCGACAAGGAGGGAGCGGCAGGCGGCAACGCCGTTCTGCGGCCCGTCCGAGGAGGTGCAGCGCGATGAATCTGCCCATACGACACCGGCCGGGGAGCCTGCTGGAGCACGGGCTCCGCTGGCCCGAGCCGATGGCGGCCGAGTTCGAGGAACTGTTTGACCGGATGAGCCGGTTCCTCCAGTCGGCCTCCCTCACACCGTCCCTGACCGAGACGGTCGCCTGGGCCCCGCCCGCCGACCTGCACGAGACCGACGAGGCGTACCTGGTCGAATGCGAACTGCCCGGCATACAGCGCGAGGGCATCGACGTCACGGTCGGCGAGCACGAGGTCTCCATCTCGGGAGAGTTGAAGGAGTGCGGACGGGAAGGCGTACCGCGGCACCGGGGCCGCCCCACCGGCAAGTTCGAGTACCGGGCGCTGCTGCCGGTGGACGTGAAATCCGAAGACGTCACCGCCTCGCTCACCGACGGCGTCCTCACCGTCACGATCCCGAAGGCGCAGCCCGCCAAGCCGCGGCACATCAGGATTCAGGACTGAACCACCCGGCGGCGAACGGCGGGTGCGCCCCGGATCCCGCCGTACCGCGTCCACCCGTTGACCCGGCTCCCGTATGCCCACCGGATACGGGAGCGCGGGCCGGCCAGGGGCACGAGGGGACGGAACCCGATGGGACGCAAGAAGACGGCGCGACGCAGTAAGCCGGCGCGGCGGTACCACCCGCGGAAGCCGGCCGTACACGAGAAGTGCGCGGACCCGGCCGAGGGGGACGGCGGCTGCCCGGGGGCGCGGCTGCCCCTGCACCACGGTGCCAAGCGGCCCGTCCACACCATCCGGGTACGCCGGCTCTTCGGCTGACGCCGCGCCCGCCGACGGGAGTTCGAAGTCGCCGGGCGGGGCCGGGGCGCGCAGCATGGAACCGTACCCATGCAGTCGTTTCGCGGAGGTGACCGCGATGAACATGCCCGTGCGACGCCGGACCGGCAGCCTGCTGGAAAGGGCTCTGCCCTCCCTGCAATGGGGCGAGCCGATAGCCGCGGAGTTCGACGACCTGTACGAGCGGATGAGCCATCTGCTGGAGACCGCGGGCGGTGTCCCCGCGCTGGGGGAACGGACCCACTGGGCGCCGCTCGCGGACCTGCACGAGACCGATGACGCCTATGTCGTCGAGGCGGAACTGCCCGGGGTGGAGCGGGACGGCATCGACGTCGAGATCACCAACCGGGAACTGCGCATCAGCGGCGAGTACAAGGAGTGCGAGGGCAAGGGCGTGCTGCGCCGGAGCACTCGCCGCACCGGCCGGTTCGAGTACCGCTCGACGCTCCCGGTCGACGTGAAGGCCGACGACGTCAAGGCGAACCTCAACGACGGGGTGCTGACGGTGACCATCCCCAAGGCCCGGGCCGCGACACCGCGGCACATCGACATCACGACATGACACCGGACGGTGCCCGTCGTACCGGGGCGGG
>NZ_JBNHIN010000044.1:0-8319 GCF_050054615.1 Streptomyces sp. YGL11-2 | reverse complement strand
CCCCCCCCCCCCGCGGTCGCGGAGGACCGTCCGCGTACCTGCCATCGTCGATCCGCCGGACCGGCGGCAACAGGTCCGGGCGGGGCGGACACCTAGGGCCGACCGGCCCCCCCCGCGAACCCGACGGCGAACGACAATCGCGGCGCGGGCACCCGTGAGGGGTGCCCTGCCTTCCTGAGCTGGGAAGTGACGTTCGATGTACTGGTACCACCACGGCGGAGGCGGCTGGGGCTGGATCGCCGCCACCATCGGCATGATCTTGTTCTGGGCGCTGGTCGTCACGGTCGGCATCCTGGTCTTCCGCGCCCTCGCCCGCCCCGGCAAGTACGGGGGCGAGCAGGCCGGCTGGCGCACCGGCTGGCACACCGGCCCCCAGCAGCCCGCCGGTCCCACGGCGGAGCAGATCCTCGCCGAGCGCTACGCACGGGGTGAGATCGAGGACGAGGAGTACCAGCGGCGCCTGGCCATACTGCGTTCGTCGCGGCAGGGCCCGGCACCCCCCTGACCGCGTACGCGCCCGGCCCGCGAGCATCGGGCATCCGGACCGGGTGCCCGCCGAACTCCTCGGGCCCATCCCGCGGTTCCGGCGCGGTGGACCACTGCCGGTTCAGACCACTTCACGCATCCTTTACCCTGTCATGGATAGTTTTTGACGTTTCTTGGATGAGTGGGTGTTCTGCGTGAAGTTGGGCCGTATTCCGGCGGTTGTCGCCGCCGCTGCGATAGCGCCGGCCGTTCTGTTCTCCTCGCCGGCCGTCGCCGCGGACAGCGGGTCGTCGCCGGCCACCTCGGTTCCGGACAAGCCGGCGGGCGAACCGGAGGCGAAGCCGGGGGAGACGGCACCGGGGAAGACGGCACCGGGCGGTGACGCGAAGACCGCCGAGCAGGACCGGATGGCCATCCTCCGGATGCTGGCCGACAAGGGCATCGGCAGAGGGCTGGAACGAGAGGCGCAGCGGGCGCTCGACGGCGGCCCGGAGGCCATGCGTCACTTCCTGGAGGTCGGCCAGTACGCCGCACGCGACGAGGACAACCGCTTTGCCATCCTGAAGATCCTCGGAGACGAGAACACCGGCCCGGGAGTGCGCGCAGCGGCGGAACGGGCGATGGACGGCACCCCTGACGCCCGTGTGCGCTTCCTGGAATCAGGCCGGCGCACGGCCCAGGAAGACGATGATCGGGTACGCACCTCGCAGATCCTCAGCGTCGGCGGCCCCGCGGTGCAGGCGGCCGCCAACAAGGCGCTGGACGGTACGGCCGAGGGCGTCCGGCGCTTCCTGGAGGTCGGCCAGTACGAGGCCCGCGCCAAGGACGAGGCCGACGCCGAACGGGAAGCGGCCAAGAACAATCCCACCCCGAAGCCCGACACCGGGTCCACGGGGCATGGCAAGGACGTCGCGAACGGCAAGGACGCCAAGGACGGCAAGGGAGGTGGCGGTGAGGCGGGCGCCGGGACGTCTGCCATCGCCGAGCCCGCCGCCGAGCCCGCGGTCGCCTCGTCGCGGAGCACCGCCACCGCACCCACGGCCGCCGACGGCCAACTCGCCGCCACCGGCGTCGGATCCGCCACCGCATGGGCGGTCGGCGGCACGGCCGTCGCCCTCACCGCCGGTGCCGGGCTGATCGTCGCGGCCCGCCGCCGTACGGCGGACGAGCGCTGACGCGACAACCACTCGCCCCCCGCAGACGGATGCCGGGCGCGAGCTGCCGCCGCACCGCTCGTACCGCGACAGCCCGCGCCGCGTCACCGCGTCCCGCTCTGCTCAGTCGGCCGCCGCGGCGCCCTACTCCGCGTCCGGCTCGGCCGTGCCGTCCGGTTCCGCCAGTCCGGCCAGGCTCTGCGGCAGCGCCCCCGTGTGCAGCACGCCCAGCCGCTGCGTCGCGCGGGTGAGCGCCACATACAGGTCGCTCGCCCCGAACTCGCCCGGCTCCGCCACCAGTACGGTGTCGAACTCCAGCCCCTTGGCCTGCCGCGGGTCGAGGACCACCACCGGGCGGGTCAGGTCCGGGGTGGGGCCGGCGGCCGCCGCCGGCAGGGCGGCGGCCAGCGCCGCACACCGCTCGCGTGGCGCGATCACGGCGAGCCGCCCCTGCCCGGCGCTGTGCCCGGTCTCGCGGGCCACCGCCTCCGCGACCGCCCGCGGCAGGTCCTGCGTGTGGTGCGCCCACGGGCGGACACCGGTGGCGCGGATCGACCGTGGCGGTGTGAACGACGGGTCCGCGGCCCGCGGGACCCGTGCGGCGGTCTCCATGATCTCGCTCGGCGTGCGGTAGTTGACGGCGAGCCTGACGTGCTGCCAGCGGTCGTCGACGTAGGGCCCGAGGATGGCCTCCCAGGTGCCGCAGCCGCCCGGTTCCGAGGTCTGCGCGGGGTCGCCCACCAGCGTCATCGAACGCGTCGGGCAACGGCGCATCAGCAGCCGCCACATCATGGCGGACAGCTCCTGCGCCTCGTCGACGATGAGGTGGCCGAAGGCCCAGGTGCGGTCGGCGGCGGCGCGTTCCGCGGCGGTGCGGTGGTCGGCCTCCTCCTGCCGCTCGGCGAGCCGGTCAGCGTCGATCAGGTCGTGCGCGGCCAGCACTTCGGAATCCTCGTCGTCCCGGTCCTCGAACTCCTGGGTGCGCGACCCGTACGAGAGGTCGAGCACGCCCTGCGCATAGGTGATCAGCTCCTGGCGCTCGGCCTCGGCGGCGGCCCGCGCTGCCGAGTCGTCCTCGCCGAGGAGTTCGGCCGCCTCGTCCAGCAGCGGAACGTCCGCCGGGGTCCACGCCCCGCCGGAACGCCGGATCGCGTCCGCGTCGGCGTCGGGGAGGTGCACGGGTTCGGCGAGGAAGTCGGCGACCAACTGCTGCGGGGTGAGGGCCGGCCACAGCTCCTCGATGGCGCGGTGGACCTCGCCGCTGGTGGCGACGGCCTTGCCGAGCTGGGCGATGTCGTCCGGGCCCAGGAGGTTCGGGCCGCCGTAGGGGTCGGCGCCGATCCGTTCGGTGAGCTGCGCGGTGAGCGCGTCGATGACATGGAACGCGAAGTGCGGGCGTGCGAGGTTGTGCGGCAGCAGGGTCGCCCGCGCGCGCCGCCGGGCCTCGTCCACGAGCGCCGCGTCGAGGTGCAGTTCGCCGTCCTCGTGGTCGACGACGAGGCTGGGCTCGGGCAGCGTCTGCCGGTCGGCGACGAAGCGCGCCAGGGCGTCCGCCATCGCCGCGCCGCCCTTGACCTCGGCGGCGCGGGGGGTGTCGGTGCCGGTCGCGGTCACGCCGGGGAACAGTTCACCGGGCGTCGCGAGCAGCACGCCCGTCTCGCCGAGCGAGGGCAGCACCTGGCCGATATAGCCGAGGAACGCCGGGTTGGGCCCGACGATCAGCACGGCGCGGCGGGCGAGTTGCGCACGGTGCGCGTACAGCAGATACGCGGCCCGGTGCAGCGCCACGACGGTCTTGCCGGTTCCGGGGCCGCCCTCCACGACGAGGACGCCGTGGTGCGGGGCGCGGATGATGCGGTCCTGGTCGGCCTGGATGGTCTGCACGATGTCGTGCATCCGGCCGGTGCGCGCCGCGTCCAGCGACGCGAGCAGGATGGCGTCGGCGTCCGCGCCTTCGTGGCCGGTGCGTTGGGCGTCGGCGAGGTCCAGGATCTCGTCGTGCAGCGCGGTCACCCGCCGGCCTTGCGTGGTCAGGTGGCGCCGGCGCCGCAGCCCCATGGGGGTGTGCCCGGTGGCGAGGTAGAACGGCCGGGCGACATCGGCCCGCCAGTCGATGACCAGCGGAGTGCGGTCGGCGTCGTCCCGCCGGATGCCGATCCGGCCGATGTGGTGGTCGCGACCGTCCCGGAATGCCAGCCGCCCGAAGCACAGCCCGTGTTCCCCGGCCTCGAAACCCGCCAGCAACTCGGCCTGTTCGGTGAGCATCACATCGCGTTCCAGGCGCGCCTGGAACGTACCGCCGCCCCGCGGCAGGGCCTCGGCCATGGCCGTCCGCGCCCCGGACCGCAGGGCGTCGAGGCGTTCGTGGAGCAGGTCCACGAATTCCTGCTCCTTCCGCAATTCCTCGTTTGACAATTCGGCTCCGCTCGAATATTCTGTGTTGTAGTAAGTGAATGTGGGGTTCTTCGGCATGCGTTTCTTTTGAGATACGGAAACGCTCAATATGCGCAGAAGAAAGCCCCATCTGTCAAACCTCGACCGCGAATTGGTCGGGGTTTTTTGTTTCTCCGGCGGGAGCGGCCCGGAGTCCGGGCGGGAGTTGCCGAGCGGAGGTCTCCGCTTCAGAGAAAGTGCCCGCTGGCCAGGTAGTTGGCGGGAATCGCCATGTCGCGTACGGCGAGATAGCCCTCCTGCCCGATGTCGAGACGGGCGGCGAGCCCGACATCGATCGCCCACTCGTTGGGTGCGGTGATGCAGTTGACCAGAGTCCTGCCGCGCGCGGCAGCGAGCGCTTCCCACAGCAGCCGCTGCGCGGTCTCCGGGTGCGCGGCGGCCAGCAGTGACGCCCGCCCCCGCTCGTCGATGTAGACGTACCCCGGCCTGTTCCGGTCCCGGGACACCATCAGCCGCAGGCCGCCGAGCAGATATCCGTGGTCGGGCCCGTGGCCGGCGCCGCGCAGTCGCCGGTCCAACGCGTCCATCCACGCGACGTCGTCGGCCCGGCCCTCCCTGAGGCCGTCGACCGCCGGGAGTGTGGAGCGGTCGACGGTGCCCACCATCCGCATCTGCGGGTGGAGCGAGAAGCCGGCGAGCCGGTACCGGCGGGTGGCGCCCGGGTGGACGCTGGAGGAGAAGATGCCGGCGCGTCCGTTGGAGTGGGCGAGTGCGGCGTCCATGAGGCGCCTGCCGATGCCCCGTCCCTGATGGCTCGGCAGGACACCGTAGGTCGCGAGGTACCACAGGCGCTCGCGGTTCTGCGAGATCGCGAACCCCACGACGCCACCGGCGCGTTCGCCGCCGTCCACCGCGACCCAGCACCCGCCGGGATCCACGCGCAGGAAGAAGCGCATCCGCTCGATCCACTGCCGTGCGGCGCCCGCCGAACGCGGCTCCGGCTGCGGATCGCTGACCCTCCGGGTGGCGCGATCAGCCTCAAGGAACGTCACCGCCGACGCCCGTTCCGCCAAGGGAAGGTCGTCCTCGCGCATCGGTCTGACCCGCACAGCGTCCATACCGCCGGTACCCAACCACCGTCGAGGCCCCACCGCATCCCGTTTTCCTCGCCGTACGCGCCGAGTTGACGGGCCGGGTCGCGACGCGCCACGGCGCGGTGCGCCGCCGTACCGGGTGTGGAGCGGGATCCGGCATGTCCATCCCTCGGGGATCCCACATTTGGTACCGTTCCCAAACTTGGGACTGCATGACGGGAGAGGCTCGACGTGACCACCAACACCTCTGTGACGTCCGACCGGTTGAGCGACGGGGCGGTGTCGCCGCTGCGCACGCTGGACCCGGCGGCGCCGCTGGACGATCTGGAATGGCTGGACCAGGCGATCGGCGACGCCCGCGTGGTGGCGATCGGTGAGAGCGCGCACTACAACCGGGAGTTCTTCCAGCTCCGCCACCGGCTGCTGCGCTACCTGGCCGAGCGGCACGGGTTCAGCGCGTACGCGATGGAAACCGGGTTCGTCGAAGGGGCGTTGGTCGACAGCTGGGTCCGCGGCGAAGGCGACGCCGGCGCCGAACGGCTCGGCCACGTCATGGCGAACGGCATGACCTCGCTGATGGGGGCCTGGGCGCCGATGCGGGCCCACCTGGAGTGGATGCGGCGGCACAACCACGCGGCCGCGCACCCGGTCGGCTTCTACGGCATCGACATGCCCGGCTCGATGGTGTCGCTGCTGCCCGGCCTCGACGCCGTGACCGCCTATCTCGCGCTGGCCGACCCCGAGTTCCCGGTCGACCCGGCCCTCCGGGAGACCGCCGCCGCCTTCGCGGCGCCCTCCGCCTTCACCGCGCCCGCGGCCATCGCCGCCTACGGGGACCTCGCTACGGAACGCCGGAACGCGATGACCGCCGGCCTCGCCGACCTGACGGCGCACCTGACGAGCCGGCGCCTGACCTACGTCCGGCGCACCTCCGCCGACGCCTTCGCGCGGGCGCTGCACGCGCTGCGCGTCACGGTCACCCTCGACGCGATGCTCCGCGAGATCGCCCGCGGAAACCGGGACGCGATGTCCCTCGTCCGCGACGCCAGGATCGCGGACACCGTCGAGTGGGTGCTGGAGCGCGAGGACCGGATCGTCCTCGCCGCCCACAACGGACATGTGCAGCGCGCCCCGCACACCATGCCCGGTATGCCCGTGATGCCGATGGCGGGCGCGCACCTGGCCGACCGGCTGGGCTCGGACTACGTGGTCATCGGCACGACGACGGGGACCGGGCAGACCCTCAACACGGCGCCCGACTTCTACACCGGCACCCTCTTCGCCGACCTGGAGGAGGCGCCCCGTCCCGGCAGCCTCGACGCGCTCATGAACGCCGGCCACCGCGGCCCCTTCGCCGTCGACCTGCGTCGGCTGTCCGCAGCCGACACGGCCGCCGTGCGGAGCGTCTCCCGGCAGCGCTACGGCACGTACTACGCCGACCAGAGCGCGCTGGCGTCCTTCGACATCGTCGTCCACCTTCCCCACGTCACCGCCGCCGAACCCGACCCCGCCGCCCTGGCCCAAGCGCCCCGCGACGTACGGGAGCCGTTCGCCGGCTGGATGTCGATGGCGTGAAGCCGGCGCCGTGACCCGAGCCCACGACCTGCGCGCCTCCCTGAGCCCCGCCGCCCCCGGGAGGCGTCCCCCGGGAGATACGTTGTCCATGTGGCATTTCTCAAGGAATGCGGCAGTTGGCGTGACAAAGGGCAGCGGTCGTTCGGCAGCCGTCGGCAACGGCGGCGGCGCCGACACGATCGATCCCGTACACCTCGGTAGGGCAGAGCGATGGCCGTCAGTCCGTCTTCGTCGAGACCCCCGGCACCGGAGGAGCAGACGCCGGTGCTGCACCTGTCCGCGCTGGTCAAGCGGCCGGTGGCGGACCGGGGCGGTCGGGTGCTGGGGCGGTTGGCCGATGTGATCGTGCGGCTGCGCGGCTCCGACTACCCGGTCGTGACGGGGCTGGTGGCCGGGGTCGGCGGGCGCGAGCTGTTCGTTCCCGTCGAGCAGGTGGACTCCTTCGACGGGGGCGGACTCGTCCGGTTGGTGAGCGCCAAGGTGGATCTCCGGCCGTTCGTACGGCGCGAGGGGGAGGTGCTGCTCCGTGCCGATGTGCTCGGCCACCGGCTGATCGACGTGGCGGAGGCCCGGCTGGTGCGCGCCTCGGATGTGGAACTGGCGTACCGCAACGGGCAGTGGCTGCTGTTCTGCGCCGACACCCACCGGCCACGCCGGCTCCTGTGGGTCTTCGGTGAGCATGCGCACGAGCACCGCTGCCGGGACTGGAAGAGCTTCGAGCCGCTGATCGGGCACCGCCGCAGCGCGCTGGTCCGGCGCCCGACGGTACGGATCCGCGGGCTGCGGCCGGCGGAGATCGCCGACCTGCTCGAAGAAGCGTCGAAGGACGAGGAGAGCGAGATCCTCGGGCACGTCCACCAGGACCCGGAACTGGAGGCCGACGTCTTCGAGGAACTGGAGGAGGACCTGGCCACCCGGCTCCTCGGCGCCCGTACCGACGAGGAGATCGCCGCGGTGCTCGGCCGGATGGGCGCCGATGACGCGGCCGACGCGATCGGCGACCTGCCGCAGGGGCGCCGCCGCCTGGTGCTGGAGCGGTTGCCGGCCGGACAGCGCGCCAAGGTGCTGACGCTGATGGGCTTCAACGCCGACAGCGCGGGCGGGCTGATGGGCATGGACTTCCTGGCGGTGCCGGGTACGACCCGCGTCGCCGAGGTCCTGGCGGCGGTACGGGACTCCCGCCGGCTGCAACCCGAGGCCCTGACCAGCGCGTACACGATGGACGAGGAGGGGCGGCTGACCGCGTCGGCCCGGCTGGTGGCGCTGCTCCAGGCCGCCCCGGACGCCCGGCTGAACGAGGTGAGCGAACCGGACCCGGTACGGGTGGGACCCGACACCGACCTGGTGGATGTCGCGCTGCTGATGACGGACTACAACCTGATCACCCTGCCCGTCGTGGACGAGGACGGGGTGCTGCTGGGCCTCATCACCGTCGACGACGTCCTCGAAGCGATGCTGCCGGAGGACTGGCGGCGCCGGGAGGTCGCCCCGCCGCCCGACGCCCACCGGGCCGCGAGCGCACCCCGGCACCAGGAACGGTCGCCATGAGCGACCAGCAGCGGCCGCCCGACCGGCCGCCGCGGCCGCCCGAGCCGACCCCGCGGCCGGAGCAGCCG
>NZ_JBNHIN010000043.1:52255-71866 GCF_050054615.1 Streptomyces sp. YGL11-2 | reverse complement strand
CCCCGCCCGCCGCAGGCGCAACGGCGTAGCACCCGACAACGTGGGGCGCGGCACAGCGCAGCGGAACGGCGGAACGGCCGACAACGTGGGAGGGGGCCAACCGGCCTCAAAACGCCTGCGAGACCGCGTAGATACACAGTCCCGCCAACGCGCCCACGACCGTGCCGTTGATGCGGATGAACTGGAGGTCGCGGCCGATGTGTGCCTCGATCTTCTTCGAGGTGTGCTCGGCGTCCCAGCCCGCGACGGTGTCCGTGATCAGGGAGGTGATCTCGCCCTGATACGTCGTCACCACGTAGACCGCGGCGCCCTCCAGCCAGCCGTCGACCTTGCCCTGGAGCCGGCCGTCGGCGGCCATCCGCTGCCCCAGGGACAGCAGCGCGGCGCGGGTGCGCAGCCGCAGTTCGCTGCGCTCGTCCTCGGCGGCGGCCACGATCATGGCGCGGACCGAGCCCCAGGCGGAGGCGATCAGGTCCTGCACCTCGCCGCGGCCCAGCACCTGCGACTTGAGCCGTTCGACCTTCTCGCGGGTGCCCGGGTCGGTCTGCAGGTCGCCCGCGAAGTCCTTGAGGAAGCGGTCCACCGCACCGCGCGCCGGGTGCTCGGGCATGTCCCGCATCTCGGTGACGAAGCGGAGCAGTTCCTTGTAGACCCGGTCGCCCACCTTGCGGTCGACGAAGCGGGGCGTCCACCCGGGGGCGCCGCCGGAGACCGCCGCCATGACCGAGTCGCCGTGCTCGACCAGCCAGTCGTGCGCGCGGGCGCAGACCAGGTCCACGACCCGGGTGTGGCCGCCCTCGGCGACGACCTTCTCCAGCAGGGTGCCGAGGCCGGGCGCGATCTCCTGGGCGTCGGCGCGCCGGGTGATGGCCTCGCCGACCACCGCCTGGACGTCGGAGTCGCGCAGCACGGTCAGCGCCCCGCGCAGCGCGGCGGACAGCTCGGCGGTGACCCGGTCGGCGTTGTGCGGCTCGGCGAGCCAGCCGCCCAGCCGGGCGCCGATGCCGACGGAGCGCAGCCGGCGGCGGACCACCTCGCCGGAGAGGAAGTTCTCCCCGACGAAGTCGCCCAGGCTCCGGCCGAGTTGGTCCTTCTTGGTGGGGATGATGGCGGTGTGCGGGATCGGCAGTCCCAGAGGCCGCTTGAACAGCGCGGTGACCGCGAACCAGTCGGCCAGCGCGCCGACCATCCCGGCCTCCGCCGCCGCCGCGACGAACCCCGTCCAGCCGCCCGCCCCGGCCGCCCCGGCCCACTTCGCCAGGACGTAGACCAGCGCGACGGCCAGCAGCAGGCAGGTCGCCAGGGTCTTCATCCGGCGCACGGCCTGCCGCTTCTCCTCGTCGGCGGCGCTGTACCGGAAGCCGCCGGGCCCCGCCGCGCGCCCGGCCGGCGCGCCGCCCGGTACCGCCACCGGCTCCGCGGCCGGCGCCGTCCGTGACGCCTGAGCCTTCGTGTCGTCCATCCGCTCCACCGTTCCCACCGTTGTCCCCGCCCGCCATCCGTACGCCCGCACCGCGCGCGGCGCCGTACCACCTGTTCCGTCCGTCCCGCGCATACCGTCCGTACGCCCGTATGTCCCACAGTGCCCTACTCCCGGAGCCCCGCACGAGTTCCCCGGGCGGCCCCCGGGGGTCCGTGGGATCATGGACGCCCGCCGCACCGTGACGGTGCCGCCGGCCACGGGGCGCGGGTCGTGCCGTCGTACGCGTCCAGCTGTCCCTGCCCGCCCGGAGCACGCAGCTCCGCCAGCCCCAGGAGACCACTCCCGCATGAACAGACGTGTGGGTTACACCCTGCTCGCCGGTATGGCGGCAGTGGTGGTGCTGATCTCGGCCGCGATATTCGCCGGTTTCGACGGCGAGCGCGGCACTCCGGGCAGCGCACCGCACGCCCCGCACCCTCCGGCCGCCCAGGCGGCCTCCGGGCGGTGGGTCGGCACCTGGTCGGCGGCCGCCGCGTCCGCCGAGCCCGGCACCAAGGACGGCTATGCGCAGATGTCGATACGGAACGTCGTGCACACCAGCGTCGGCGGCACCGACGCCCGTATCCAGCTGTCCAACCTGTTCGGCACCCGCCCGCTGACCTTCAGCCACGCCTCGCTGGCGCTGGCCGCGGGCACCGGCGACCCGACCGCCGCGGCCGGCACCATGCGCCGGCTGTCGTTCGGCGGCAGACACTCGGTGACCATCCCGATCGGCGGCCAGATCACCAGCGACCCGGTCCGGCTGGCCGTCCCCGGCGACGCCGACCTGCTGGTCACCACCTACTCCCCCGCCCCCTCCGGTCCCGCCACCTACCACCCGTACGCCCGCCAGACGTCCTACCTGGCGCGCGGCGACCGCACCGAGGACGCCACCGGTACCGCCTACACCGAGCAGAGCCCGTACTGGCGCTATCTGACCGGGGTGGACGTGTGGAGCACCCGGGCGCACGGCACGGTGGTGGCCCTCGGCGACTCGCTCACCGACGGCATCACCTCCACCCCCGGCGCCAACCACCGCTGGACCGACTTCCTCGCCGCCCGGCTGCGCGACGAGCCGGGCGCGCCCCGCTACGGCGTCCTCAACGAGGGCATCAGCGGCAACCGCCTGCTGATCAACGGCAGCCGCTACTCGCCCACCAACGGGCCCAGCGCCCTGGCCCGCCTGGACCGCGACGCGCTCTCCCGCGCGGGCGTGAAGGCGGTGGTTGTCGAGATCGGCCTGAACGACCTGTTCAAGTCCCCGCGCCAGCTCGACCCGGACAAGGTGCTGGCCGGGATGCGGCGGCTGGTCCGCGAGGCGCACGCCCGCGGGGTGCGGGTCATCGGCAGCACCCTGACCCCCTTCGGCGAGCACCGCGGCTACTCCCACCGGCTGAACGCGGTACGCGAACGGGTCAACCGGGTCATCCGCTCCGGCAGCGTCTACGACGACGTCATCGACTTCGACAAGGCGCTCCGCGACCCCGACGAACCGGAGCAGCTGCGCGCCTCGTACGACTCCGGCGACCATCTGCACCCCAGCGACCGGGGTTACCGCGCGATGGCCGACGCCGTCGACCTGGACCGCCTCCGGCGGCGCGCGCCGGAGGCGCTGTGACGGGAGCGGGCTCGGTCACTCCAGCTCGCGGCGCCCGCGGCGCTCGTCCCGCAGCCGCCGCCGCTCCTCCCGGCGCTCGGACCGCAGCCGGAGCTGATCCTCCCGGCGCTCGGCCTTGAGGCGGAGCCGCTCCTCCTTGGGCAGCTTGCGCTCCACGCCGACGCCGCCCATCAGGGCCACGCCGGTGACGATCACCCGGGGGGCGCCGGGCTCCCCCGGAGTGCCGTCCTCCCGGGAGTCGAAGCCGCCCATGATGCCCAGCCCGCGCGTCTCCACCTCGACGCCCGGCGGCACGATGACATTGACGCCGCCCATCAGCGCGAAGACGCTGATCTCGACCTCCGGCGCCGCGAAGTTGGCCTCGCGCAGGTCGAGTTCACCGCCGCCCATACAGCAGATCGCGGTGAACCGGCGCCCGATCGTCCACCGGCCCTTGCGCTCGAACCCGCCCATGATCCCGACGCCGGAGGTGGAGCCCTGGATGTCCGGGCGGATCCGCTCGGGCCATGCTGTGACCGGGCCGACCGCGCCGCCGGCCGCGGGCTCCTTGCGGAGCGAGGGCGGCGCCGGAGCCGGTGCCCCGGCCGGCAGGTCGGCGGTGATCCGCTCCAACTCCCCGTACGTGCGCGCCTTGTAGGTGGTGTCGAACCGCTCGTCGAACTCCGCCATGTCCAGTCGCCCCTCGGCGAGGGCGTCCCGCAGGATCTCGACGACCCGCTCGCGGTCGGCGTCGGAGGCACGCAGCTGGGGGAGCCGTTCGTCAGTCATACGGACAGACTAGAGCGCGCCCGGATCCGCGTCGCCGGGCTCGCGGCGAGCAGCGCCACCACCCGCGTACAGCTCGGCGATCAGCGCCTCGATGTCCGGCTCCCGTACGGACAGGTCGACCAGCGGATAGCGGTCGGCAACCGCCGCGACCAGCGGTGCCGCGCTCCCGGTCGCCGGGAAGGCCAGCCACTGCCGCGGACCCTCCACCTTGACCGTACGGGCGCCCGGGACGCCCTCGATGGGCGGCAGCTCCCGCGCCAGGTCCACCACCAGCATCCGCTCGCCGTCCGCCGCCGCCCGCAGCCCCGCCAGATCCCCGTCGTGGACCAGCCGGCCGTGGTCGATGACCATCACCCGGCGGCACAGCTGCTCGATGTCGGTCAGGTCGTGGGTGGTCAGCAGGACCGTGGTGCCGCGTTCGGCGTTCACCTCGCGCAGGAAGGAGCGGACCTTCGCCTTGCTGACGACATCCAGGCCGATCGTCGGCTCGTCCAGGTAGAGCACCTCGGGGTCGTGCAGCAGCGCCGCCGCGATGTCGCCGCGCATCCGCTGGCCCAGCGACAGCTGCCGGACCGGGACGTCCAGCAGCGGGGCCAGGTCCAGGAGTTCGACGCAGCGCGCCAGGTTGGCGCGGTAGACGGCATCCGGGACCCGGTACATCCGGCGCACCAGCTCGTAGGAGTCCTTCAGCGGCAGGTCCCACCACAGGGTGGTGCGCTGCCCGAAGACCACCCCGATCCGGCGGGTGAGCCGGGTCCGCTCCCGTGCCGGGTCGACGCCGGCGACCCGCAGCCGCCCGCCGCTGGGCACCAGAATGCCCGTCAGCATCTTGATGGTGGTGGACTTCCCGGCGCCGTTGGGCCCGATGTAGCCGACCATCTCGCCGCGCGGCACCCGGAAGGTGATGCCGTCCACGGCCCGCACCTCGTGCTTGGTGCGCCGCAGCCGGCCCGCCCGGCGCCGTACGGTGAAGACCTTCTCGACCCCGTCCAGCTCGATCAGCGGATCCCCTGACACCGGTAACTTCCTTTCCATTGCCGTCACTTGAGGCTCCCTCAGCTGCCGGTGCTGCGGTACGACCGGACCCCGCGCCGCCAGGCCAGCCCGGCGCCCGCGCACATCAGCGCCGCCACCGCCGGCCCCAGGAACGCCACCCAGCGCGGCAGCCCCAGCGGGTCGGGGCGGCCCAGCAGCCACAGCGCGGGCAGCCAGTTCACGAAGGCCAGCGGGACGATGAAGGTGACCCCGCGCACCAGGTCCCGGGCGAACACCGTCGGCGGGTACTGGAGCAGCGCATTGCCGCCGTAGGTCAGCGAGTTCTGGAGCTCGGCGGCGTCCTGCGCCCAGAACTGGAAGGCCGCCCCGGCCGTGTAGACCGCCCCGAAGATCGCCGTACCGCACACCGCCATCAGCGGCACCATCAGGACCCGGCCCGCCGTCCAGTCCACGTCGATCCGCCCCAGCGCCCAGCCCAGCACCAGCAGCGCCTGGACGGTGCGGCCCAGGCGGCGCAGCGCGAACCGGTCGGCGGCGATCTGGACGAAGACCGGCGCGGGCCGCACCAGCAGGGTGTCCAGGGTGCCGTCGCGGATCCGCGCGCCGAGCCGGCTCAGATTGCCGAGCAGCAGGTCCGACAGGCCCAGCGCCAGGCTGCACGTGCCGTAGAGGAAGGCGACCTCGGGCAGCGAGAAGCCGCCGAGCGCGCGGATCCGGGAGAACATCAGCAGGATCGCCACGAAGTCCAGCCCGCTGGCCGCGAAGTTCCCGAACGCCGTCAGCAGGAACGACGTCCGGTAGGCGAGCGTCGCCCGCACCCACATCCACACCAGCAGCCCGTACGCGCACAGCCCGTGCCGCACGGCGGCCGCGCCCTCGCCGGGGCCGGTGCGGCGGGACAGCGTCGAACGGGCCCTAACCACCCTGCACCACCACCTTGCGGGTGGCCGCCGACTGCACCAGCCGCCCCAGCGCCAGCAGCGCCGCCGCCCAAGCCGCCTGGAACGCCAGCCCGCGCAGCAGCGCACCGCCCGTCCGAGCCCCCATCAGCACATCGGCCGGCACCTGGAGCAGCGCCGCCCACGGCAGCAGCTGCGCGAGGTCGGCCAGCGCGCCCGGGAAGACCCGCAGCGGCAGCACCAGCCCCGAGAAGAACATGCACGACAGCATGCTGACCATGGCCAGCCCCGAGCTGTCCAGCAGCCAGAACGACGCCAGCGCGACGAGGTACCGCAGCGCGAAGCTGACCACCACCCCCAGCGCCACCGACAGCAGGAACCAGCCCCAGGTCAGCGCGCTGCCCGGCAGCGCCAGCGGGAACGCCAGCGCGCCCACCGCCATCGGCACCACCCCGCGGCCGATCAGCTGCAGCCCGGCCCGCCCCAGCTCGGTGGCCAGCCACCACAGTTGGAGGTCGGCCGGCCGGTAGAGGTCCACCGCGACGTCGCCGCTGCGGATCCGGTCCTGCAGCTCGTCCAGGCCGCCGTACGCGATCAGCGCGAACAGCGCCTGCCCCGCCCAGACGAAGGTCAGCGCCTGCGTGCGGTCGTAGCCGCCCAGATGCGGGCGCTGGCTCCACAGGGCGAGATAGGTGTAGGCGATGACGAACCCGAAGGCGGTGTTGGTGACCACCCCCGCCGCGGTGGCGACGCGATAGGTGGCGTACCGCCGGAAGCTGCCGGCCACCACGGCCCCGTACAACACGCCCCGCTCCCCCAGCTCTTGGCCGCTCGGCCGTGGTCGTCGTGCGCCGTCCCCGGTCGGACCCCGGAAGGGCCGGACGGCAAAACACCGGAGCCTAAGGTCTGCCCGCGATGGGCACCATCGATTTATCACCCTTGCGGGTGAGTCAGGGGCGCCATTCAGCCGGTCCGGGGGCGGACGCGGGTGTGCGCCACCCCCGGGGGCGGGGACGCAGGATGCGACAGTTCCTCTCGGGTGTCCGCCGCCGCCCCCGGCACCGCGCAGGTACCACCGCACACCACCCGTACGGCACCGTCCCGTACGGCACCGTCCTGATACGACACCGATCCGCCGCGGCACAACCATCGGCGGCGGCCTAGGAGTCACACCGACATGAGCGACGATCCGCAAGGCGACGGCGCGGGCCCCGAGTCCCGCCCCCGGCGCACCGGCTGGCGCCGGGCCATCCCCACCTGGCGCATGGTGGTGGGCAGCGTCCTGCTCTTCCTGCTGCTGATCGTGGGTGGGCTGGTCGCCGGGTACCTGCTCGTCGGTATCCCGCCCGCCAACAGCGCCGCCAAGGCGCAGAGCAACGTCTACCTCTACTCCGACGGCTCCGAACTCGCCCGCGACGGCGACGTCAACCGCGAGAACGTCCCGCTCAGCCATGTCCCCAGAACCGTCCAGCGGGCCGTACTCGCCGCCGAGGACCGGGACTTCCACTCCGAGTCCGCCGTCGACCCCGCCGCGATGGTCCGGGCCGCCTGGAACACCGTGACCGGCAAGGGCAAGCAGTCCGGCTCCACCATCACCCAGCAGTACGTGAAGAACTACTACCTCGGCCAGGAACAGACCCTCACCCGCAAGGCCAAGGAGTTCTTCATCGCGATCAAGCTGGACCGCGAGGTCAGCAAGGACAAGATCCTGGAGGGCTACCTCAACACCAGCTACTACGGCCGCAACGCCTACGGCATCCAGGCCGCCGCCCAGGCGTACTACTCCAAGACCTCCGACAAGCTCACCACCGCCGAGGGCGCCTACCTCGCCGCCCTCCTCAACGCCCCCAGCGCGTACGACATCGCCGCCCACCCGGAGAACAAGCCGCGCGCGGTGGCCCGTTGGAACTACGTCCTGGACGGCATGGTGAAGAAGAAGTGGCTCAGCCGCACCGAGCGGGCCGCGATGACCTTCCCCCCGCTCGGCAAGGCCAAGGCGTCCCACGGCCTCTCCGGCCAGCGCGGCTACCTCGTCGAGGCCGCCAAGGACTACCTCACCGACCACGGCATCCTCGACGAGAACACCCTGCGGGCCGGCGGCTACCGCATCACCACCACCATCGACCGCAAACGCCAGAACGCCTTCGTCAAGGCCGTCGACACCCAGCTGATGGACAAGCTCAGCGACACCCGCAAGGTCGACGGGTACGTGCGCGCCGGCGGCGCCTCCATCGACCCCGCCACCGGCCGGGTCGTCGCCCTCTACGGCGGCATCGACTACGCCAAGCAGTACGTCAACGGCGCCACCCGCCACGACTACCAGGTCGGCTCCACCTTCAAGCCGCTGGTCTTCGCCGCCGCCGTGCAGAACAACTCCACCACCCAGGACGGCACCCGGATCACCCCCAACACCGTGTACGACGGCACCGACAAGCGCATGACCGTCAGCCACGGCCGCCCCACCGGCTTCGCGCCCGCCAACGAGGACGACCGCTCTTACGGGCCGATCACCGTCACCGAGGCCACCGACAAGTCCGTCAACTCCGTCTACGCCCAGATGGGCATCGACGTCGGCCCGGACACCGTCAAGAACACCGCGATCGCCCTCGGCATCCCCGCCAAGACGCCCAGCCTGGCCTCCTCCCGGGGCGCCGTCTCACTGGGCACCGCCACCCCCAGCGTGCTCGACATGACCCAGGTCTACGCGACCCTCGCCCGGCACGGCAGCCAACTCCCGTACACCCTGGTCGACTCCGTCACCAAGAGCGGCGACGACGTCGAACTCCCGGACCGCGAGCAGACCACCGCCGTCAGCCGCGCCGCCGCCGACACCACCACCCAGATCCTCCAGAGCGTCGTCGACGGCGGCACCGCCCAGGCCGCCCAGGCCGCCGCGCGCCCGGCGGCCGGCAAGACCGGCACCGCGGAGGACGACAAGGCCGCCTGGTTCGCCGGCTACACCCCCGAACTCGCCACCGTCGTCGCCGTACTGGGCCAGAACCCGGACAGCGCCGCCCAGGAGCCGTTGTACGGCGCCGCCGGCCAACCCCGGCTCAACGGCGGCGACTTCCCCGCCCAGATCTGGGCCGACTACACCGCCGCCGCCCTCAACGGCCGCCCCGTACGGGACTTCGACCTGCAACTGGAGGAGGGCGCCGAGCAGAGCACGTCCCCCGAACCGACCGGCAGCACCCCCCAATCGCCGAGCGGATCGGCCTCGCCGTCCACCGGCCCGACCGACACCGGCAACCCCACGGCCACCACCCCGCCCGGGACCGGCACCCCCACCGGACCGACCGGCGCACCGACCCCACCGCAGTTCCCGACCGCGGGACCCCCCACCGCGCCCACCCAGTCGTTCCCGACCTTCGGCCCGAACGCCGACGACCTGGCCGCGTATCCCGGGGACTGAACCCCGCGGCGCCCGGGCCTGTCCGACGGATCGGGCCCGGAGAGGCCGCCACGCCCGGATCAGTGCCCCGACGTCGCCTTCAACCCGACCACCGCCACCAGCAGCAGGCAGATGCCGCACCTCCCGGGGGACAACCCTCGGCCCCCTGCCCGGATCAGTGCCCCGACGTCGCTTTGAGCCCGACCACCGCCACCAGCAGCAGGCAGATGAAGAAGATCCGCGCCGCGGTCGCCGGCTCGCCGAGCACCAGCATCCCGACGACCGCCGCGCCGGCGGCCCCGATGCCCACCCACACGCCGTACGCCGTGCCGATCGGCAGCGTCCGGGCCGCGTAGGAGAGCAGCAGCATGCTGGCGACGATGCCCGCGCCGGTGAACACGCTGGGCCACAGCCGGGTGAAACCGTCGGTGAACTTCATCCCGATCGACCAGCCGACCTCCAGCAGACCGGCGACGGCAAGCAGGATCCATGCCATGACGGCACCTCCGTGAACAGAGCTTCAACAGGGGTGCGTCGTCTTGTCGTGACCCGGTACGGCGCGTCTCGTCGGGTTCCCCCGAGGCTAGCAAATGGCTCCCCCGGGGGTGGTGAACCAGGTCACCNCGGCACCTCCGTGAACAGAGCTTCAACAGGGGTGCGTCGTCTTGTCGTGACCCGGTACGGCGCGTCTCGTCGGGTTCCCCCGAGGCTAGCAAATGGCTCCCCCGGGGGTGGTGAACCAGGTCACCACCCCCGGGGGAGCCAGGAGTCCTATGAGCCGGGAGTCTCGGGAGCCAGGAGTGCCGGGAGCCGGGAGTCCTACAGGTACAGCCCGGTCGCGTCGTCCGCACCCTCCAGCCGCTCCGCGGCCACCGCGTGCAGATCGCGCTCGCGCATCAGCACGTACGCCACCCCGCGCACCTCGACCTCGGCCCGGTCCTCCGGGTCGTACAGCACCCGGTCGCCCACCTCGACGGTCCGTACGTTCTGCCCGACCGCGACCACCTCGGCCCAGGCCAGGCGGCGGCCGACCGCCGCGGTCGCGGGAATGACGATGCCCCCGGTCGAGCGGCGCTCGCCCTCGGGGATGTCCGTCCGGACCAGCACGCGGTCGTGCAGCATCCGGATCGGCAGCTTGTCGTGGGTGTCCTGGGTGTTATTCGGGCTCACGGCATGACCGTACCTGCCCGGCGCCGGCGATCATGCACCGCGGGCCGGTTCGGCGGCCCCGGGCAGCCTGCTCCGACCGACCCTAGCCGCGCCGCTTCTTGGAGCCCAGCGCCAGCAGACCCACCACGGCCACCCCGATCACGGCCACCGGAATGATCCGCTCCAGCCGCGGTGCGCCCCCTTCCGACACCAGCTGGCCCCGCACGTCCGACAGCGCACGGTGGGCGGCCACATAGGCCCGCCCCGCCGTACGGTCCACGGCCTGTGCCGCCTTCGCCTTCACATCGCCCACGATCGTCTTCGGGTGCAGCCGCACACCGATCTCGTCGAGCGTCACGGCGAGAGCCTGCCGCCTGCGGACGATGTCCGCCTCGATCTGCGCAGGGGTCCTGGCTTCCGACACCGCGCTGCCTCCGTCATCTCGTGCCGATGCGTCCAAGGGCCGGCCACCGAGCCCCGTGGGGAACCGGCCACCACGCTCCGTGCACCGATCCTTAAGGGACAGTCTGTCAGCTCGTACCTCCGCGCGCCCCACAGCACCCCCGTTTCGGGCAGCCGCACCGCCCCTGCCACCGTCCCGCCGCCCGCCTGGCTAGTGTTCGGGGCGTACGGAACCACCCGCCAGGAGACGGAGGCCACCATGAGGGAGCACAGCACGCGGAGCGAGGTCGCGGCATGAGCGAGCGACTCCAGCCCGGCGACACCGCGCCCGCCTTCACCCTGCCCGACGCGGACGGCAAGCAGGTCTCGCTTGCCGACCACAAGGGCCGCAAGGTCATCGTCTACTTCTACCCGGCCGCGCTCACCCCCGGCTGCACCAAGCAGGCGTGCGACTTCACCGACAACCTCGACTTCCTCGCCGGCCACGGCTACGACGTCATCGGCATCTCGCCCGACAAGCCGGAGAAGCTCGCCAAGTTCCGCGAGAAGGAAGACCTCAGCGTCACCCTGCTCGGCGACCCCGAGAAGGAGGTCCTGACCGCCTACGGCGCCTTCGGCGAGAAGAAGCTCTACGGCAAGACCGTCACCGGCGTGATCCGCTCCACCGTCATCCTCGACGAGGACGGCAAGGTCGAGCGCGCGCTGTACAACGTCAAGGCCACCGGGCACGTCGCCAAGATCATCAAGGATCTGGGACTGTAACGGCGTAACACAGCGCCGCCATCACGCCGTGACGCCGTCACACCGCAGCACCGGCACGCCGTAACGCCGTAACACCCGCCGCGGCAGGGGCCGTCGCGCCCCTGCCGCACGGCGACGGCCCGCGCGCCACCGCCCGCGCTACGGCGCCGCCGCCGGCTCCGGTGCCACCACCACCGCACAGTCCGGGAGCTCCAGCACCGCCTCGGCGCCGCCCTCCGCGGCGGCCCCGAACTCCAGCCGCGCACCCAGCACTTCCGCCTGGCCGGCCGCGATCGTCAGCCCCAGACCGTGCCCCGTACCGCGCTCCGGCGCCGCCGTACGGAACCGCCGCGGCCCCTCCGCGCACAGCTCCGCCGGATACCCCGGACCGTGGTCGCGCACCACGATCCGCGAGCCCGCCACCACCACCTCGATCGGCGGCTTGCCGTGCTTGGCCGCGTTCGCCAGCAGATTCACCAGCACCCGCTCCACCCGGCGCCGGTCCGTCTCCACGATCCGCGGCTCCCCCTCGACCGTCACCGACACCGACAGATCGTCCACCCCGCGCTGCCGCGCCGCCCGCGTCACGATCCCGCGCACCAGCGACGGCAGCTCACAGGCATCCAGATCGGCCCGCTCCACCCCCGCGTCCAGCCGCGACACCTCCAGCAGGTCCTCCACCAGCCGCCGCATCGCCTGCGCCCGGTCCCGCACCAACTCCACCGCACGCTGCTGCGGCAGCAGCTCCGCCGCCGCCACCAGCCCGGCCACCGGCGTCCGCAGCTCATGCGCCACATCCGCGGTGAACTCCCGCTCCGCCTCCACCCGCGCCGCCAGCGACGTCGCCATGTGGTGCACACTGCGGCCCAGCTCGGCCACCTCGTCCCGCCCGTTGCTGGCCAGCGCGTCCGCGTCCGGCGGCGCACCGGCCGCGATCCGCCGCGCCGCCGCCGCACTCAGCCGCAGCCGCCGCGACAGCCGCTGCGCCACGAACCACGACACCCCCGCCATCAGCACCACCGTGCCGCACCCGGCGATCAGCAGCGCCCGGTCCAGCGCCACCTGCGCCGGATCGTCCGACGGATACGCCGCCGACACCGACAGCGACCGCGCCGGCCGGGCCCCGTCCCCGCCGACCCCGGTCGCCGCCCACACCCGGGGATCCTCCCCACCGCTCAGATACGTCCCCGAACGGTTGTGGAACACCGCCGCCCGCAGCGGCGGCGGCAACGCCGCATCGTCCAGCTGCGCGCCCAGCGCCAGCGTGCCGTCCCGCTCATAGATCTGCAGCGCCGAACTCAGCCGCTCGTCCTGATACGCCCGGGCCGACCGCTCCCGCTCGGCATCGGCAATGTGGTGCACGGCGAACCCGAGCACCACAACGGCCAGCGCCGTCATACACGAAATGGCCAGGGCGATCCGGCCTCGAATGCCCATCACGCGAGGTTGTACATCTCCGTCGTGTCACCGAGCGGCGTCGAGCCCTCGTAGGTCACCTCCAGGCCCGTGAAGGCCCGCGCGCCGTCGACCTCCTTGGCGCCGTAGAGCCGGAACGTCGCCCGGTAGCCGGAGTCCGTCCCCACCCCCGCCGCGGTCTTCTCGACCTGCACCACGCCCTTGCCCTCCGCTTCCTCGGAGTCATAACGGGTCCAGGTGATCCCGGTCGCCACCATGCCCGCGTCCGCGCAGGTCAGCGTGATCACCCGGGGCTTGATCTCCGGCTCGCCGATCCCGCAGTCCCGTACCCCCGGCAGCCCGGCCGTCGGCTGCCCGTCCGACTTCACGTCCTGTACGGCCGAGGTCTTCGGTGCGGCGTCCACCGCCGAGGCGCGCTCCGACGCCTGGCTGAACCAGACCCCGCCGGCGGCCAGCGCGGTCACCACGACAAAGGCCACCAGAGCGGTACGCCCGCGCCTCCAGCGGGACCCTTCGCGGTCGGTCATCACACACTCCTCCCGGGGCACCCTCGCCCCGTAACCCCCACCAGCAAACACGACCGCCAAGGCCGCTGCGCACAGACCCCGGCACCTCGTCACCGCACTCCGGCACCACGCAGCGAAAGGCACCCATCGACGGACCTTCGCCGGAAAGGTGCAGTTTCGCCACCGCCACTCTCCCCTCCCCCCGACACAGGCTGATTGCCCGAATGCTGCGGAGACCGCTCGGCTGTGTACCAGTCGTGTAACAACCCCCGACGCGCCCCTCGACGTCCCCTACCGCGCGCATCTCCGGACGGCTTGCCCGGCACCGTGTCGGCCGTCCTGAGTGACACAGCTCGCATCCTCCGCCGAGGCCGATCCCCCCTCCGACCGCACAGCCGCGCCCGCCCCGCCCCTGCCCGCACCCGCGCCCACACCGACCCCACGATCGAACCGCCGTGCGCCGACCCCCACCATCGACCAGGACCCCGCGAGGCTCCGCCGCCGGATGCTCTTCCGTACGCCCGCTACGCCCCCACCCTCCGCGGCCACCCACCAGGAAGCCATCACCCTCATCGCCGCCCGGACCTCCGAGCCGCACTTCCGAAGCCACCCAACTCCGCGTGACCGCCCCCGCGTTCGATCGTTGTTCAGTTCGATCACATGCGGGGGCCTGACGAATGCCCCCGCACGGAGCACGGAAACGGGGGCAACATGGCGCTCAAATACACCCACGAACTGCTCGCGGCAGCCGCGCACGTCTCGTCGTCGTACGACGACGTGGTCCGCTGGTTCGGCAGCACACCAACTCCAGGCAACCGCCGTTACGTACAGGCCAAGTTGCACGAAGCAGGCATCAGCACCGCCCATTTCACACCTCAAGGTGTACGCCACACCGAGGCCCGCCTCCGCGAACTGGTCGCCTGCTCGCAGAGCGTGGCCGAGGTGGTACGGCGGCTCGGCATCAGCCCGGTCGGCGGGAACCAGGCGCACATCGGCCGACGCCTCGCCGAACTCCGCATCGACACCTCACACTTCACCGCCTCCGGCCGGCCCCGACGCAAGGCCCCCCGACCGAATCGCCTGGTGCTGGGATCGCCGACGGACGGCCGCACCGGCGGAGAGCGTCTGCGCAGAGCCCTCCTGCGGCAGGGGGCCGCCGAGCGCTGCGCGATGTGCCGCACCGGCACCGAATGGAACGGCCGCCCCTTACGCCTGGAAGTCGACCATCGCAACGGCGAGTGGTGGGACAACCGCCCGGAGAACCTGCGGCTGTTGTGCCCCAACTGCCATGCGGTGACGGACACATATCGTGGCCGCAAGCGGCAGCGGAAGTGACATGGCCGCCATGTCCCGCAGGCGCCTTGCCTACACCCCGGAACTGCTGGCACGCACCGCGGCCGTCTCCACGAGCCTGGTCGACATGCTGCGCCGGCTCGGCACACCGCTCGGCAGCGCTCCGCACCGCTATCTGCGCGACCGCCTGCGGCACTACGGAATCGACACGGCACACTTCGTCGACGAGCCGCTGCCACGCCAACCACCCCGTTCGTACACCGAGGCGGCGCTGAGGGAAGCCGCCGCGCAGTCCCACAGCATCCGGGAGATGCTGGACTGCCTGGGGGTGCTGCCGTACAGCAGCGCATACACCCACATCCGCAAACGGCTGGACCAATTCGGCATCGACACCGCGCACTTCACCAGTCGCCGGAAAGTCTCCCTGCTGCTTCCTCGCGACGAGTTGGCAACGGCCGTGGCCCGCTCCCGGAGCATTGCCGAAGTCCTCAGGCACCTCGCGCATGTCGCGACTCCGTCGTCGCGGAGAGCCGTGAAGCAGAGCATCGAGCATTACGCCCTGACGACCGCGCACTTCACCGGACAAGGGCACGGACGTGGCCGCCCGTCCCCGGCCCGAAAGCCGGCCGACGAGATCCTGCGGCTTCTCGCACCCGATGCGCGGCGGACGAAAACCGTGACGCTGCGCCGCGCTCTGGAGGAGAAGGGCGTGCCCCACCGGTGCGCCGAGTGCGGCCTTGGGGATATCTGGCAGGGCAAACGACTGGTCCTGGAGATCGACCACGTCAATGGCGACCGCCTGGACAACCGCCAGGAGAACCTGCGGTACCTCTGCCCGTCGTGCCACAGCCAGACCAGGACGTTCGGCCGCCAGTCGGCGCACCTGACAATCCCCGCACAGACGCAGAGCCGGACACAGTAGAGTTGGCGCCGCGGGCCCGTACCCCAGCTGGCCTAGAGGGCGCCGGTTTAGGTCCGGTGTGTCGTGGGTTCGAGTCCCACCGGGCCCACCCGCACGAACGGCCTCCCGATCCTCGGACCAGGAGGCCGTTCGGCTGCCCGGCCAGCGGCCTCGTCACCCCAACAACTCCCCCACCACCCCCGCCAACGCCCGGAACGCCTTGCCGCGGTGGCTGATGGCGTTTTTCTCGGCGGGGGTCAGTTCGGCGCAGGTACGGGTTTCGCCGAGGGGCTGGAGGACGGGGTCGTAGCCGAAGCCGCCGGTGCCGGCGGGGGTGTGGCGGAGGGTGCCGTCGAGGGTGCCCTCGACGACGCGCTCGGTCCCGTCGGGGAGGGCGAGGGCCGCGGCGCAGGCGAAGTGGGCGGCGCGGTGCTCGTCGGCGATGTCGGAGAGCTGGGCGAGGAGGAGTTCGAGGTTGGCCCGGTCGTCGCCGTGCCGGCCGGCCCAGCGGGCGGAGAAGATGCCGGGGGCGCCGCCGAGGACGTCGACGCAGAGGCCGGAGTCGTCGGCGACGGCCGGGTGGCCGGTGGCCCGGGCGAGGGCGTGGGCCTTGAGGAGGGCGTTCTCGGCGAAGGTGACGCCGGTCTCCTTGACGTCGGGGACATCCGGATAGGCGTCGGCGCCGACGAGTTCGACGCCGAGGCCGGCCGCTTCCAGGATGGCGCGGAGTTCGGAGATCTTGCCGGCGTTGCGGGTGGCGAGGACGAGGCGGCGCGGGGGTGCGGGGTGCCCGCCGGTTTGTGGCTGCATGGGGAGTGATTATCCCGTGTGGCCGGGGGTGCAGAGCGTCGTCATCTCGTCGGCGGCCTCGCCGATGGGTTTGAGGTCGGGGGCCTTGTCGGCGTTGATGGACGTGCGGGCGTTCTTGATGCCGGTGTTCATCTTGTCGATGGCCTTGGCGAGGTCGGGGTCGTGCGCGGAGTTGCCGACCTTCTTGAGGCTGGTGTCGATCTCGTCCAGGGCCTTGTTGGCTTCCTGGGGGTCGTCGAGGGCGTTGTCGGCGGCCTTCTGGAGCTTGTCGACGCCGTTGACGACGGCGGTGGCGGTCTTGGCGCAATCCATGGCCTTCTGGACGGCGCCGCAGCCGGAGAGGAGCGGTACGGCGAGGGTGGCGGCGGCCAACGCGGCGAGTGCGGGGGCGGCGGTGCGGCGGCGGTGGGGGCGGGCCATGGGGCGGTTCCTTCCCTTGCGGCGTACGGGGCGGCGTACTGGGGGCAAGGGGGGAAACGCGGGGTGGCGGGCGGGGGTTGCCCGGGCCGGGCGGGCGGGGGCGAAGATCGGCCAGGGCGGGCGGCGGGGCCGGTTGCGCCGCCCGCGCCGGGCTCAGAGGGTCCGGGCGAGGGCCTCGCGCTGGGTGGTGTCGAGGGTGGCGCAGCCGGTGACGGCGAGATCGAGGAGGGAGTTGAGTTCGTCGCGGGCGAAGGGCTCGGCCTCGGCGGTGCCCTGGACCTCGACGAAGCGGCCGTCGCCGGTGCAGACGACGTTCATGTCGGTTTCGGCGCGGACGTCTTCCTCGTAGCAGAGGTCGAGGAGCGGGACGCCGCCGACGATGCCGACGCTGACGGCGCTGACGGTGCCGGTGAGGGGCTGGCGGCCGTGCTTGATGAGCTTCTTGCCCTGGGCCCAGCTGATGGAGTCGGCGAGGGCGACGTAGGCGCCGGTGATGGCGGCGGTGCGGGTGCCGCCGTCGGCCTGGAGGACGTCGCAGTCCAGGACGATGGTGTTCTCGCCGAGGGCCTTGAAGTCGATGACGGCGCGCAGTGAGCGGCCGATGAGGCGGCTGATCTCGTGGGTGCGTCCGCCGATCTTGCCGCGGACGGATTCGCGGTCGCCGCGGGTGTTGGTGGAGCGGGGCAGCATCGCGTATTCGGCGGTGACCCATCCTTCGCCGGTGCCCTTGCGCCAGCGGGGTACGCCTTCGGCGACGGAGGCGGTGCAGAAGACTTTGGTGTCGCCGAAGGAGACGAGGACGGAGCCTTCGGCGTGCTTGCTCCAGCCGCGTTCGATGGTGACGGGGCGGAGCTGTTCGGGGGTGCGGCCGTCGATGCGAGACATGGCTCCGACCCTATCGGCTGTACTGAGGGCCTCGTTCCGGTACCGGAACGAGGCCCTCGGTGCGGCCGCGCGTCAGGCGCGGATCAGGAGCGGGTGCTCACATCATGTCTTCGATTTCGGCGGCGATGGGGTCGGCGTCGGTGCCGATGACGACCTGGATCGCGGTGCCCATCTTGACGACGCCGTGGGCGCCGGCGGCTTTGAGGGCGGCCTCGTCGACGAGGGACGCGTCGTTGACCTCGGTGCGGAGACGGGTGATGCAGCCCTCGACCTCTTCGATGTTGTCGAGCCCGCCGAGTCCGGCGACGATCTTCTCAGCCTTGGTGGCCATGTCCACTCCTGCTTGTCTCGGCCGCCGGCGGTTCCGCCGCACGGTTTTCACACGGTAACGCACGTTCAGCCCAACTACGTGGGCGTTTGACCGCTGCCTGGCGAAGGATGGCGGTCATCGCGGTGCGCGCCGAACGCACGCCGATGAATGGTCTACACCACCAGTATGCGGCAAGCGGCGGGCCGGTTGCCGCCCGGCCGCCGCCGGGAGCACGCGGAGGACGCGGATGACTTCGGACGCATCGGGCGCGGCGGGCGCATCGGGCACGGCGCCGGGGAAGAGGCCGGCGAAGAGCCGGGCGGCGGGGCTTTTCCAGGGGTTGCAGAAGATGGGCCGCAGCCTTCAGTTGCCGATCGCCGTGCTGCCCGCGGCGGGCATTCTCAATCGCCTGGGCCAGCCGGACGTGTTCGGCGACAAGGGGCTGGGCTGGGGGAACGTGGCGAAGGTGTTCGCGGGGGCGGGCGGGGCGCTGCTGGATTCGGGGCTGGGGCTTCCGCTGCTGTTCTGCGTCGGTGTGGCGATCGGGATGGCGAAGAAGTCGGACGGGTCGACGGCACTGGCGGCGGTGGTCGGTTTTCTCGTCTATTTCTCGGTGCTGCATCAGTTCCCGGTGGTGTGCCCGCCGGGGCAGGCGTTCACGCAGGCGGGGCTGTGGGGCGGGGTGTGTGTCGACCGGGCGGGGAAGGCGACGCAGGCGACGTTCCAGAATCCGGGGGTTTTCGGCGGCATCGTGATGGGTTTTCTGTCGGCGTGGTTCTGGCAGCGGCTGCACCGGGTGAAGCTGGTGGACTGGCTGGGGTTCTTCAACGGGCGGCGGTTGGTGCCGATCGTGATGGCCTTCGTGGGGCTGGCGTTCGCGGTGGTGTGCCTGTGGGTGTGGGCGCCGATCGGTGACGGTCTGACGAGTTTCAGCGAGTGGCTGTCGGCGCTGGGGTCGTGGGGTGCGGGGATTTTCGGGGTGGCGAACCGTGCGCTGCTGGTGGTGGGGCTGCACCAGTTCCTGAATACGTTCGTGTGGTTCCAGTTCGGCAGTTTCACCAAGCCGGACGGGACGGTGGTGCACGGCGACATCAACCGGTTCCTGGCGGGTGATCCGTCGGCGGGGCAGTTCACCACGGGGTTCTTCCCGATCATGATGTTCGCGCTGCCGGCGGCGGCGCTGGCGATCGCGCACTGCGCGAAGCCGCATCGCCGCAAGGAGGTGGCCGGGATGATGCTGTCGGTGGGGCTGACCTCGTTCGTGACGGGGGTGACCGAGCCGGTGGAGTATTCGTTCCTGTTCATCGCGCCGGTGCTGTACGGGATTCACGCGGTGCTGACGGGTGTGTCGATGGCGGTGTGCTGGGGGCTGGGCGTGCACGACAGCTTCAGTTTCTCGGCGGGGTTGATCGACTACGTCATCAACTGGGGGCTGGCGACGAAACCGTGGCTGATCATTCCGATCGGGTTGTGTTTCGCCGTCGTCTACTACCTCCTCTTCCGTTTCGTGATCACGAAATTCGATCTGGCGACGCCGGGCCGGGAGCCGGCCGAGGTGGGTGACGCGATGGAGCGGGAGAACGTCAAATAGCCCGCGGGGGACGGGTGATGCCCGTCCCACCTGGTCTTTCGTCGTGCGCCGGC
>NZ_JBNHIN010000043.1:0-52110 GCF_050054615.1 Streptomyces sp. YGL11-2 | reverse complement strand
GAACCGCGGTTCCAAGCCCCGGCCCCTATGTGGTCCACACCACTTGGAAGAATGGATTCCTTTATCTCGGGGCTACGTGCTAAGAATGGTCTAAACCACCAGTGGTGTAGACCAAGGCGTAGACCAACAGCGGGCCGTCCCTCTTCCGCGGACCCGCCTCACCAGGAGGAATCCGATGAGCACGGCCACCGCCGCGAAGGCGGCGCCCGCGAAGAAGCGGGGCTCCGGCCTTTTCCAGGGCCTGCAGAAGATCGGCCGCAGCCTCCAGCTGCCGATCGCCGTCCTGCCCGCAGCGGGCATCCTCAACCGTCTCGGCCAGCCGGACGTGTTCGGCGAAAAGGGACTGCACTGGATCGCGGTCAGCAAGGTCTTCGCCGCCGCCGGCGGTGCGGTCTTCGACAATCTGCCGCTGCTGTTCTGCATAGGCGTCGCCATCGGCTTCGCGAAGAAGGCCGACGGCTCCACGGCACTCGCCGCCCTGGTCGGATTCCTGGTCTACAACAACGTCCTCAAGGCGTTCCCGGTCAAGGACGGGCACATCGAGGACGGCAAGTGGGTCGAGCCGGTCGTCAACAACCCCGGTGTCCTCGGCGGCATCGTGATCGGTCTGCTCGCCGCGGTCCTGTGGCAGCGCTACCACCGCAAGAAGCTGGTGGACTGGCTGGGCTTCTTCAACGGCCGCCGGCTCGTCCCGATCATCATGGCCTTCGTCGGCACCGCGATCGGCGTGCTGTTCCTGCTGATCTGGGAGCCCGTCGGCAACGCCATCTCCAGCTTCGGCGAGTGGATGACGGGCCTGGGCGCGGCCGGCGCCGGCCTCTTCGGCCTGATCAACCGCGGGCTGCTGCCGATCGGTATGCACCAGTTCGTCAACGTCGTGTCGTGGTTCCAGCTCGGTGACTACACCGACGCCTCCGGCAAGGTCGTGCACGGCGACATCGCCCGCTTCTTCGCCGGCGACCCGAGCGCCGGGCAGTTCATGTCCGGCTTCTTCCCGATCATGATGTTCGGTCTGCCGGCCGCCGCGCTGGCCATCGCGCACTGCGCCCGCCCGGAGCGCCGCAAGGCCGTCCTGGGCATGATGCTCTCGCTGGCGCTGACCTCGTTCGTCTGCGGTATCACCGAGCCGATCGAGTTCTCGTTCATGTTCATCGCGCCGGTGCTGTACGTGATCCACGCGGTGCTGACCGCGGTCTCGATGGCGGTCACCTGGGCGCTCGGCGTGCACGACGGCTTCACCTTCTCCGCCGGCTTCATCGACTACGTGCTGAACTGGCACCTGGCCAGCAAGCCGTGGCTGATCATCCCGATCGGCCTGGCCTTCGGTGTCGTCTACTACCTGCTGTTCCGCTTCGCGATCACCAGGTTCAACCTCACCACCCCGGGCCGCGAGCCCGAGGAGGAGATCGAGGACCTGACGAAGGCGTAGCCGGCCGGTCCACAGCGCACCGGGAGGGCCCCGGAACCGTCACCGCGGTTCCGGGGCCCTTTCGTGTGCCGGTGTACCTGTGTGCTCGGGTGCCGGTGCGCGCCCGTACGGGGCACCGGGCCGCGCCGCGGTCAGATCTCGTACGCCACGCCGGCCCGGGCGACCTCGACCGGCCCGTCGTAGACCTTCTGGGCGTCGCGGACGCTGATGTCCGGGTCGGTCCACGGCGGGATGTGGGTGAGCACCAGCCGGCCGGCGCCGGCCCGCTGGGCGTGCTCGCCGGCCTCCCGGCCGTTGAGGTGGAGGTCGGGGATGTCCTCCTTGCCGTGCGTGAAGGACGCCTCGCACAGGAAGAAGTCGGTGCCCTCGGCGAGGCTGTCCAGCGCGTCGCAGGGGCCGGTGTCACCGGAGTACGTCAGCGAGCGGCCGCCGTGCTCGATGCGGAAGCCGTACGCCTCGACGGGGTGGCGGACCAGTTCGGTGCGGATGGTGAACGGGCCGATGGCGACGGTGCCCGCGGTCAGCGTGCGGAAGTCGAAGACCTCGCTCATCGCCTTGTCGTGCGGCAGGTCGGCGTGTGCGTCGGTGAGCCGGCGCTCGGTGCCGGCCGGGCCGTAGATCGGCATCGGCGCGCAACGGCCGCCGTCCGGGCGGTAGTAGCGGACGACGAAGTAGCCGCACAGGTCGATGCAGTGGTCGGCGTGCAGGTGCGACAGGAGTACGGCGTCCAGGTCGTAGAGACCGCAGTGGCGCTGCAGCTCGCCGAGGGCGCCGTTGCCCATGTCGAGGAGCAGCCTGAAGCCGTCGGCCTCCAGGAGGTAGCTCGAACAGGGCGATTCCGTGGAGGGGAACGACCCCGAGCATCCGACGACGGTGAGCTTCATGCGGGCGTGAACCTCCGTGGGCGGGGCGGCGGGCCCATATGGGTCGTCCCGGCGGGTCCTTACCGGGTTCTGCCGGGTCCTTGGCGGTCTGTGCGGTGCCCACGAGCGTAAGGCGCGAAAGGTCCTGTGGAGCCTTTGGTGGGGCGAGCTGTGGGCGGAATCACCAGTCCGGGGGGCGGGTGTGGCGCCCGGCTGCCGCCGGGTGGCACCCCGCCCCCCTGGAGTGGCCAGGGCCCGTCGTCGGAGTCCCGTCGTCCGCCCGCAGGGGGGCAGACGGGAGGGTGACGACAGGCCCTACGCCCAGAGCTGGCCGTGCAGCGTAGCGATGGCCGCTTCCGTCGACTCGGCCGTGTAGACGCCCGTCGAAAGGTATTTCCAGCCGCCGTCCGCGACGACGAAGACGATGTCGGCGGACTCGCCGGCCCGCACCGCCTTCCGGCCGACGCCGATGGCGGCGTGCAGGGCCGCGCCGGTGGAGATGCCGGCGAAGATGCCTTCCGTGGCGAGGAGTTCGCGGGTGCGGCGGACCGCGTCCTCGGAGCCGACGGAGAAGCGGGTGGTGAGCACGGACTCGTCGTAGAGCTCGGGGATGAAGCCCTCGTCGAGGTTGCGCAGCCCGTAGACGACGTCGTCGTAGCGGGGTTCGGCGGCGACGATCTGCACACCGGGGACGTGCTCGCGCAGATAGCGGCCGACGCCCATCAGGGTGCCGGTGGTGCCGAGGCCGGCCACGAAGTGGGTGACGGAGGGGAGGTCGGCGAGGATCTCGGGGCCGGTGGTGGCGTAGTGGGCACCGGCGTTGTCGGGGTTCCCGTACTGGTAGAGCATCACCCAGTCGGGGTGCTCGGCGGCGAGTTCCTTGGCGACCCGTACGGCGGTGTTGGAGCCGCCGGCCGCGGGCGAGGAGATGATCTCGGCGCCCCACATGGCGAGCAGTTCGCGCCGCTCCGAGGAGGTGTTCTCGGGCATCACGCAGACGATGCGGTAGCCCTTGAGCTTGGCCGCCATGGCGAGCGAGATGCCGGTGTTGCCGCTGGTGGGCTCCAGGATCGTGCAGCCGGGGGTGAGCCGGCCGTCCTTCTCGGCCTGCTCGATCATGTGGAGCGCGGGCCGGTCCTTGACGGAGCCCGTGGGGTTGCGGTCCTCCAGCTTCGCCCAGATGCGGACGTCGTCGGAGGGTGACAGGCGCGGGAGGCGGACGAGAGGGGTGTTCCCGACCGCCGCCAGCGGGGAGTCGTACCGCATCAGACCATTCCGCCGGCGACCGCGGGAAGGATCGTCACGTTGTCGCCGTCGGCCAGCTCGGTGGAGATGCCCTGGAGGAAGCGCACGTCCTCGTCGTTGAGGTAGACGTTCACGAAGCGGCGCAGCCCCTTGTCGTCGACGAGGCGCTCGCGGATGCCGGTGTGCCGGCTCTCCAGGTCGGTGAAGAGCTCGGCGAGGGTCGCACCGGTGCCCTTTACGGCCTTCTCGCCGTCGGTGTAGGTGCGCAGGATGGTCGGGATTCGGACCTCGATGGCCATGGGACTGCTCCTGTCGGAGTGCGGTGGCGGGATGCGGGACGTGCGCTGCGTGCGGTGCGCCCGGCCGCGCGGCGGCCGGCCGGGGTGCGGGGTGCGCCGGGTGGCGCGGGGCCCGCGCGGGGACGGGTGCGGCGGGGCGCCGCGGGCTGCGGGCGCCTCCGGCGGCGGCCGGGGGCCGGGTCAGCCGGCGGCGCGGCAGGTACAGATGGCGCTGGAGAGGCGGCACAGGTCGACGTGCAGCCGTGCGGCTCCGCAGCCGAAGGCGCCCAGGAGGGCGGATGCGGAGCGGCGCGTGGCGAGCGGGGCATGCGTCAGCATGCCCGGCCTCTGCTCGCTCGCTATACCCGCTACGCCCACGACCCGGTCAACCATGCGGTCATCGTAGCGATTCCCGGTCCGGGTATTGGAACCTCGTCCCAAGATACGGACGTTTGCTGTACGCCAGGTGGGACGCGGGTCCCGCGGGGCCGTCCGGGCACATCGCACCGGGGGATGAACCCCCAGGTCACGCCCGTCGTCCGGCCCCGGCATGAGGTTGGCCACGGCTCAGGCGTACGCCTCGACGATCTCGACCTCTTCCTCGGTGACCTCGCCGTCCACGATGCGGAACGAGCGGAACTGGAAGGGCCCGGCGTCGTCGGTGTCGGCGGTGGAGACGAGGACGTAGTGCGCGCCGGGCTCGTTGGCGTAGGAGATGTCGGTGCGCGAGGGGTATGCCTCGGTGGCGGTGTGCGAGTGGTAGATGATGACCGGTTCCTCGTCCAGGTCGTCCATCTCGCGGTAGAGCTTGAGCAGGTCGGCGGAGTCGAACTCGTAGAAGGTGGGCGAGCGGGCGGCGTTCAGCATCGGGACGAACCGCTCGGGGCGCCCGCTGCCGGCCGGGCCCGCGACCACGCCGCACGCCTCGTCGGGGTGGTCCTGGCGGGCGTGCTCGACGATCCGGTCGTGGAGGGCCTTGGTGAGGGTCAGCATGCGGCCAAGAATAAGAGGGGCGTGCGAGGGGGGTCCCCCCGGGCGGAGCCTGGGGGCACTCGGTTGTGGGTGGTGGAGGGAGACGGGCGGGCAAGCAGAGGGCCCGTACGTACCGAAGGGTGGTACGTACGGGCCCGAATGCTGGACAGGCGGGCGGTGCGGGCCCGCCCCGGCCGCGGGGGCTACTTCTCGGAGGCCCCCACCTCGGCGGCGCTGCGGCGCTTGATGGCGAGGTAGCCCACGCCCAGGATGACCGCCCACAGGGGCGCCGCGTAGAGCGAGATCCGGGCGTCCGGGTCGATGCCCATCATCACGATCACCATGCCGATGAAGGCCAGCGCGAAGATCGAGGTGTAGGGGGCGCCGGGGGCCTTGAACTCGGACTGCGGCAGCTCGCCCCGGTTGGCCTTGGCCCGGTAGCGCAGCTGCGAGAGCAGGATGACGATCCAGGCCCACATACCGGAGATGGTGGCGAAGGAGACGACGTAGTTGAACGCGTCGCCGGGCCACTGGTAGTTGATGTAGACGCCGAACAGCATCAGCGCGACCGAGATGCCGGTGCCCCAGGTGGGCAGGCCGGTCTTGCTGAGCCGGGTGAAGATCTTGGGGCCCTGGCCGTTGAGCGCCAGGTCGCGCAGCATCCGGCCGGTGGAGTACATACCGGAGTTGGCCGAGGACAGCGCCGCGGTCAGCACGACGAAGTTGACGATGCCCGCGCCGGCCGGCAGGCCGATCTGCTGGAAGGCGGCGACGAACGGGCTGACGCCGGGCTTGAAGGCCGTCCAGCTGACGACGGACAGGATGATGATGAGCGCGCCGATGTAGAAGAGGCCGATCCGCCACGGCACGGTGTTGATGGCCTTCGGGAGCACCTTCTTCGGCTCGTTCGCCTCGCCCGCGGTGACGCCGACGAGTTCGACGGCGAGGAAGGCGAACATCACGATCTGGAGCGTCATCAGCGTGCCGCCGATGCCCTTGGGGAAGAAGCCGCCGTGGCTCCACAGGAGGCTGAACGACGCGGTGTCGCCGGCCTTGGAGAAACCGAGGGTGATGACGCCGAGGCCGATCAGGATCATGCCGATGATCGCGGTGACCTTGACCATCGAGAACCAGAATTCCAGTTCACCGAAGATCTTGACCGAGATGAGGTTGATGCCGAAGAGCGCGACGGTGAAGACCAGCGCCGACACCCACTGCGGTATGCCCTTGTCCCAGTACTGGATATAGGTGGCCGCGGCGGTCACTTCCGTGATGCCGGTGACGACCCAGAAGAGCCAGTACGTCCAGCCGGTCACGAAGCCGACGAAGGGGCCGAGGAATTCCCGGCCGTATTCGGAGAACGAACCGGAGACCGGCCGGTACATCAGCAGTTCGCCCAGCGCCCGCATGATGAAGAAGATGACCAGGCCGACGATGGCGTAGGCCAGGATGATGCTCGGTCCGGCTTTCGAGATCGCTTTGCCCGCCCCGAGGAACAGACCGGTTCCGATGGCGCCGCCAATGGCGATCATCTGGATCTGGCGATTGCCCAGACCCCGCTGGTAGCCCTCTTCAGGGGCGTTGCCAGCGGCCTCGTTGCCGTCGTGATGCTTGTCGACCTGCACAGAGGTCATGAGTGGTGCGCCTTTCTCCATTCCGACCCGGTCTGTCCGGATCGGGTCCCGATCCCCCCGGATGGAGTCCTGCACGCCGACGGTCGGCCGGCTCAGCGCTCCCGCAGCGACAGGGGTGGCGTCGCTGACGGCAGGTCGAGAACATTTATCACGAACTGCCGGAGATCACCTAGAGAGAAAGTGAGCAGGGCCACATCGAAATCCGGACAAACTTCGGAAGCGGCGGCACACCACTTGGGTGCGGTGACGCGATCGTTATCCGGATTTGAGGCTCCGCTGAGCGAACACCTGGTGGGCAATCGCGGTGGTACGCCCGGATTTCCTCCCGGATATCATCCGGTGAGTGCTTCGACCAGGGTCTCCTGGAGGCCGCCGAGCCAGAGGTAGGCCAGCACCATCGGCTTGCGCGGATCGCTGTCCGGAAGCCGCAGCAGCTCGCCGCCGTCGTCCTCGTCGGTGACCTCCAGCCGCGTGCCGATGGCCAGCCGGAGGTCGTTGAGCCCGCCGAGCCACTGCCGGCACTCCTCGGGCTTCAGCCGCAGCACGGCGCCGCCCTTCCCGGAGCCCAGCGCGTCCAGCGCGTGGATCAGCGCGAGGGCGTCCTCCCGCTTGCGGGCCCGCAGGTCGTTCTCCGTATAGCGGCGGAACTCGGCGGAGGCGGCGCGGACATCGTCGTCGGGGACCAGGTCCGGACCGCCGTACGCGTCGGGGAAGAGGCGCGCCAGGACCGGGTCGGCGGGCGGCTCGCTGGGGCCGTCGCTGAAGATCGACGCCAGCAGGTCGTCGCTGTCGCCACCGCCGCCGTCGGCGGGCTCCGTGCCGGGACCGACCAGCTCCAGGAGCTGCACGGCGAGGCTGCGCAGGATGGAGATCTCGACCTCGTCAAGCGGTACGGCGGCGCCGCCGTCGGGCAGCGGCTCGAACTGGCCGGTCATGCGCGTTCCTGCTGGAGGGTCGCCCACAGGCCGTAGCCGTGCATGGCCTGCACGTCGCGCTCCATTTCCTCGCGGGTGCCGCTGGAGACGATCGCGCGGCCTTTGTGATGGACGTCGAGCATCAGCTGGTGCGCCTTGTCCTTGGAGTAGCCGAAGTACGACTGGAAGACGTACGAGACATAGCTCATGAGGTTCACGGGGTCGTTGTGAACGATCGTGACCCACAGGACGTCGGGCTCCGGCACCTCGAAGGGTGCCTCGCTCGACTCGGGACGCTCGATCTCGACCGGAACACTGAGGGTGCAGCGGTGCGGCCGGGGAGTGATCGTGGGTGACGGGTGGGCGCTCACAGGGCCCATGCTGCCACCAGGGGGCGGGTGGTGCACAAATGCCCCCCGTGCGGGCCGCGTCGGCGCGGCGCACGGGGGGGCGGTCCGGCCAGCGACCCCACTATCGTCAGAGTGACGAGTAATGGGGGTAGCATCATCTCCATGCCGCCTCTCCGGGGGCTGTGACGACTGCGGCCGCCGCCGCGGGCTGCCGGACCGCGGCCGGCGCCCGAGACGGCGCGCAGGGAGAGAATTGCGAGGGATGTCGAAGTGAACACAGCAGACCTGGGACTGCCGGTGGCCGTGCCGTCGACTGCGCTCTTCACCGACCAGTACGAACTCACCATGCTCCAGGCCGCGTTGCGGTCCGGGAGCGCCCACCGCCGGTCGGTCTTCGAGGTCTTCACCCGGCGGCTCCCCGAGGGCCGCCGCTACGGCGTGGTGGCGGGGACCGGGCGGGTGCTCGACGCGGTGGAGAACTTCCGCTTCGACGAGACCATCCTCGGCTTCCTGCGCGAGCGCGGCATCCTCGACGAGCAGACGCTCAAGTGGCTGGCCGAGTACCGCTTCCGCGGCGACATCTGGGGCTACCCGGAGGGCGAGGTCTACTTCCCCGGCTCGCCGATCATGCGCGTCGAGGGCACCTTCGCCGAGGCGGTCGTGCTGGAGACGGTGATCCTCTCGATCCTCAACCACGACTCGGCGGTGGCCGCGGCGGCCTCCCGGATGGCGGTGGCGGCCGGCGACCGGCCGCTGATGGAGATGGGCGCCCGGCGCACCCACGAGCTGTCGGCGGTGGCCGCTGCTCGCGCCGCGTACGTCGGCGGCTTCCACCTCACCTCGGACCTGGCGGCCGGCTTCCGCTACAACATCCCCACGGTCGGCACCAGCGCGCACGCCTTCACCCTGCTGCACGACACCGAGCGGGACGCCTTCACCGCGCAGGTCGACACCCTCGGCAGCGGCACCACGCTGCTGGTGGACACCTTCGACGTCACCGCGGCGGTGCGCGCCGCGGTCGAGGTGGCCGGCACCGGCCTGGGGGCCGTACGGATCGACTCCGGCGACCTGCTGCTGATCGCGCACCGGGTGCGCCAGCAGCTGGACGAGCTGGGCGCGACCAACACCAGGATCGTGGTCACCAGCGACCTGGACGAGTACGCCATCGCCTCGCTCGCCGCGGCGCCGGTGGACGCGTACGGGGTCGGCACCCAGCTGGTGACCGGCAGCGGGCACCCGACCTGCTCCATGGTCTACAAGCTGGTGGCCCGCGCGGACACCGAGAAGCCGGGCGCTCCGCTGCGGCCGGTGGCGAAGAAGTCGATGGGCGCCAAGTCCTCGGTCGGCGGGCGCAAGTGGGCGGCGCGCCGGCTCGACGAGGCCGGGGTGGCCGAGGCCGAGGTGATCGGCACCGGTCCGGTGCCGGCCGGGCTGACCGACCGGCAGCTCCAGGTGCCGCTGGTCAGCGGCGGCAAGGTGGTGGCCCGGGAGCCGCTGGACGCCGCCCGGGACCGGCACATCGCGGCCCGCGCCGGGCTGCCGCTGTCGGCGACCCAGCTCTCGCGCGGGGAGCCGGTGCTCGCCACCGAATTCCACTGAGCGGCCCCGCGTACGCACCGGGGGAAGCCTCGCACCCGTGCGGGGCCGCCGGGCCCTCCCCGACGGCGCCCGCAGTGGCTACCCTCGGTCACACCACTCCTCTGCGCTCCTCGCGCTCCTCCGCACCTCTCCGCACGCAAAAAAATCAGCGCCTCTCGATTCGAGCCGGAAGGCACGCACCATGCACCGGGCACTCATCGTCGTCGACGTACAGAACGACTTCTGCGAGGGCGGCAGCCTCGCGGTGGCGGGGGGTGCGGATGTCGCGGCGGCCATCACCGATCTGATCGGCCAGGCGGCCGGCGGCTGCTACCGCCACGTGGTGGCCACCCGCGACCATCACATCGACCCCGGCGGCCACTTCTCCGACCACCCCGACTTCCGGGACTCCTGGCCGGCGCACTGCGTCGCGGGCACCGAGGGCAGCGGCTTCCACCCGAACTTCGCGCCGGCCATCGCCTCCGGGGCGGTCGACGCGGTGTTCTCGAAGGGTGAGCACACGGCCGCGTACAGCGGTTTCGAGGGCGCCGACGAGAACGGCACCCCCCTCGCGGACTGGCTGCGTGAGCGCGGCGTCACCGAGGTGGACGTGGTCGGTATCGCCACCGATCACTGCGTACGGGCCACCGCCCTGGACGCGCTCGCCGCTGGGCTGCGCACCCATGTGCTGCTGGACCTGACGGCCGGGGTGGCCGCCGGGACCACCGAGCGGGCGTTGGAGGAGCTCCGCGCGGCGGGCGCGGAGCTCAGCGGCAAGCCGGTGGTCCTCGGCGGCTGACCGACCGAGCGGCCGGGCAACCCCGTCAGGCGCCCGCGGCCTGGCGGGCGGCGGGCCGCAGCAGCGCCCGTATGGGGTGCCAGGACTCCGTCTCGTCCTCCGGTGCCTCGCGCCAGACCAGGCCGTCCGGGTGGTGCAGGACGGCGGTGATCTCGTCCGGTGTCGGCGGCTCGGTGTTGCCGCGCAGGTAGACCGCCCGCAGACCGAGGTTGCGCAGCCTGGTCAGGGCGCGCTGGCGGTTCACGGCGTGCACCAGGACCCGGATACGGCAGCCGCCGTCGTAGGGTCCGCAGAGCGGGCCGTGGTCCGGTCTGGGCAGTGAAAGGGCGACCACCACGCTTCCTCCTGGAAGCCTGATGAAGCCGCCTCTGGTCATCGTCATATCTCCCCCGTGAGACTCGGCGTCAACAAGAGAACTGTAGGACGCATCTAAACGTGAGTCGACCACCGACCGCTAGGGGGTATCGGTCGATAAGGCCCTGACCTGCGATTTTTATTTTTCATTTACCTACGCGGCCCATATGGGACGTTATCGCCGAGCCGCCCTCGGCCTCCCCGGTGATCGTGATCCGGGGGCCGGTGTCAGGAACGGACGACCCGGCGACGGGGAAGATCCACCCGGCGACGGGACCGGTCGACGCCGCCGTCCGACCGCGGCGTGCGGAAGACGTACCGAAGCGGTGCGCCGCTTCGGTACGCCTTCGGCACGCCGCTTCCGCGCGCCGCTTCGGTACGCGGGGCGCCGGCGGCGGAACCGGAGCATCCGGTCCCAACTCCCCTCTACGGCACCCCACTTGATCAAGTGCCGTACGCTGCCTACGTGTTACGGATATCGGACACCGCGCACCGGAAAATTTTTCCCCGATCCGGACGGAGCCGGGGACCCTTCGGCCGCCGAGGTATATGCCCGCCGGGCATGCGCCCCCGCCCTCAACAGGCAGGACGTCGCCGGGGGTTTCCTGTCGGACAAACCTGCAACGAGCCCGTGCGCCCCCTGTGCTTCCGACCCGTGGGTAAGGTCACGCTTACCTGGCGTTCCGCTCGGGCAGAAGGGACCGTAGGCTCGTCCGATGGCGCGCCCTTGAGCCGACCCCCTGCCGACCCTCCGAGGACGGATTCCGCCATGCCTCGTCCGACTGCCACCCAGCTCGTCTACGGTTCGGCCACCGTCTTTCTCTCCACCCTCGCGATGCTGCTGCTCTCCCAGACGCAGACCGGGATCGGGGTCGCGGTCATTGCCATCGCCGGGCTGGGGCTCGGGCTGCTGGTCGCGATGACGGTCCCGATGCCCGGTATGTCGCGGGTGGTCCGCCGGCACACCGCCCGCGTCAAGTCCCCTGCCGCGCCCGCCCCGTTGACGGCGGTACCGGCCCCGGCCGAGCGCTTCGCGCCGCCGCGTCCGCGTGCCGGGGCCCGGGTCGGCGAGCACTCCCGCTGACCCGGCGCCGGCGCCCGCTCAGTCCGTGGCCACCACCACGGTCCGGGCCGCCTTGTCGTGCAGGCACTGCTGGTACGGCTTGTCCCAGGTGCACCACAGGACGTTGACCAGCCAGAAGATGAAGCCGCAGCACGGCACGATCTCCGGCAGGGTGTAGACGGCGGCCCGGGTCCAGCCCGCCTGGGTGGTCGGCACCGACCCGTTGGAGAGCATCGCGACCCGGATCTTCATCGCCATCTTGCCGACGGTCTGCCCGCGGCTGGTCAGCATCAGCCCCTCGTAGATCAGGTACACCAGCATCGTCACCCCGGACACCGTCGCCTGCTTGCTGGTCTCGACGTTGTTGGTGCTGAAGTAGTCCACCCAGCCGACGATCGCGTTCATGATCAGGGTGACCGGTACGCCGATGATGATCGCGTCGATGATGCGGGCGAGCAGCCGCTTGCCGCGGTTCGCCAGCGGCGGCATCCCGGCCAGCGGATCGGCCCCGTACTCCCCCGCGCCATAGGGGCCACCGGCGGGCGGGCCGCCGTAGGGGCCGCCACCGTAGGACGGCGGGGGGCCGCCGGGCGGGGGCGGCGGGCCTCCGGGAGGCGGGCCACCCGGGGGCGGGCCGCCGGGGGGTGGGGTTCCGCCCGGGGGTGGCGGGGTGCCGGGCGGGGGCGGCGGGCCTCCGGGAGGCGGGCCACCCGGGGGCGGGCCGCCGGGGGGTGGGGTTCCGCCCGGGGGTGGCGGGGTGCCGGGCGGGGGCGGGGCGCCGCCCCCGCCGCCCGGTCCGCCGCCCGGTCCGGCGCCCTGCGCGGAGCCGTTGCGCGGTGCGCCGTTGGACGGAGCGCCGCCCGCCGAGGGCTCCGACGGCTTCTTCGGGAACGGCTCGTCCTCCGGCGGTTCACCCGGGCCGGGCCGGGGCTGGTCGGTACTCATGGCCCGAGTCGACCCCCTGCGGACGGCCGCCGCATCCGGCGACGTCCGTTCGGCGGAGCCGGGCCGCCGGGCCGGGTGACAGGGGGACGGGGGCCGGGTGACAGGGTGACGGTCAGTCGGATCCCGGCCGGTCGGCGACGAAGGTACGGGCGAACTTGTCGTGCCAGCACTGCCGCCACGGCTGGTCGAACAGGCACCAGAGGACATTGACCACGCCGACGCCCAGCATCCCGAGCACGCCGTAGAACAACCAGCGCCTGATCGCCTGGCCCAGCTCCGGGGTGTCGTGGCTCTCGATGTCCAACACCCGTACGCCGCACAGCTTCTTGCCCAGCGTGCGGCCCCACTTGAGGGTCGGCAGGATCTCCAGGAGACCGCCGCCGATCAGGAAGACGGCCAGGATCGTGAGGAAGACCGGCGCGGTGGTGCCGTCGACCAGATACACCGTCACCGTCTGGCCGGACTGCTTGGCCGCCTCGACCTTGGCGTCGATGTGGTCGGTGACCGTGGACCACAGGGGCAGCGCCACCGCCAGGGTGAGCACGGCCAGCAGCAGGGTGTCGACGAGCCGGGCCGCGAACCGGCGGCCGAGGGGCGCCGGGTGGCCCTGCTGCGCCTGCGCGGCGGCGAAGAAGACGTCGGCGGTCGGCGGCTTCCAGGGGATGACCCCGTCGTCGCCCGGGGCACCCGTACCGCCCGGAGCACCGGCACCACCCTGCGGCGGGAAGCCGGGCGACGGCGCCGCCGGGGACTGCTGGGCGGGCGGCTGCTGGGCGGGCGGCTGCTGGGCCGGGGTCCGGTCGGGGGTGCCGACGGACGGCAGGGACTGGGGCGTACCGCCGGCGGGCGGGGCGGAGTTGGACCGGCCGTTGGACGGGAGCCGGAAGGCCATCGTCTCGCTCTTGGGGGCGGGCTTGCCGCCGGCGTCCGGCCGTACGGCGCGGAACGCGGTGGTGCCCTGGTCCCCGGACGGCTTGCCGCCGCCGGGCCGCACCGCGCGGATGGCGGTGGTGCCCTGGTCGCCGGAGCGGGGGCGGGCCCCCGGGTTGACGGCGCGGATGGCGACCGTCCCGTCGGCGGGGGCGTCGGGCGTGCGCGGGGCGTCCGGGGCCGGGTCGGCGGACGGCGGGGTGCCGAGGCCGTCACCGGACGCGCCCTCGCCGGTGTCGGACCCGCGCTGCGGCGGGAGGGTGCCCCAGGAGGCGCCGCCGGACGGAGTCCCGGCCGGGGCCTGGTCGGGCGAGCCCCAGGAGACCCGGCCGTCCTCCCCGAAGCCGCTCTGCCGGGAGGCGTCGGCGTGCCAGGAGGCGGCCGGTTCCGGGCCGGAGCCGTGCAGCCGGGCCGGGTCGTCCCAGGCGGCGCCGGGGGCCTCGACCTCGCCGCGGGGGCGCACCACCGGGGTCGCGGCGCCGCTCGCCGGGTCCGCCTCGTCCAGGAAGACCGGGCCGGTCTCCTCGACGGAGGCCGGCGCCGGGGTCACGCCGGGCGGCGGTGCGGGCATCGCCTCGCCGTCGGCGGGGGCGGGGCGGCTGGTGCCCGGCACCCATGCGGCACCGTTCCAGTACCGGATGTAGCCGGGGATGGACGGGTCCGGGTAGAAGCCTGGCGTGGGGCTGCCGCCGGCGGATCCTGAGGTAGGGGCGCTCATGTCCGAAGTCCCGTATCTGTTCTCGGCCTGGTGGGTGTCGGGGTGCAGTCTGCCGCAACGCGGCGTCCACATCTATCAGACCCCGGGTCGCACGGGTGCTCGTGCCCTGCCCGACCACCTGGAAGAGACCCCGGAAAAAAGTTGTACGAAGTCGTGTAAGGGTCCGGCGCCCACCGCCTCTCTCCTGTGGCGGGCCCGCTCACGGGTCGCGCACAGGGAGTTGGAGAGAGGCGGAACCCATGCACACCGTGGTGGAACGAGAGCTGGAACTGGGAATGGTGCTGTCGCCGGAGCGGACCATTCCGGTGCCCGCGCGGCTGGCCTACCGGACGGACGACCCCTATGCCGTCCATGTCACCTTCCATGTCGGGTCGGACTCGCCCGTCAACTGGACGTTCGCCCGCGAACTGCTCGTCGAGGGCGTCTTCCGGCCGTCCGGCGAGGGCGACGTACGGGTCTGGCCGACGAAGCTGGACGGCCGCAGCCTGGTCTGCATGGCGCTGGCCTCGCCGGACGGCGACGCGCTGCTGGAGGCGCCGGCCGCGGCGGTCTCGGCGTGGCTGGAGCGCACCCTGCGGATCGTGCCGCCGGGCTCCGAGCACGCGCACCTGGGCATCGACGAAGGGCTGAGCGAACTGCTCGCGCTGGCCTCCCGGGACGACGCCCGGACGGACGCGCCGTGGCCGTCGGACGAGGCCCCGGAGCCGGGGGCGTGAGGGGGTGCCGGTCCGCGCCTTACGCCCCCGTTCACGCGCCTTACGCCCCCGTTCAGTCGCCGCGGTACGCCTCCAGCAGGCGCAGCCACACCTCGCTGATCGTCGGGTAGGCGGGCACCGCGTGCCAGAGGCGTTCGATGGGGACCTCCCCGGCGACCGCGATGGTGGCGGAGTGCAGCAGTTCACCGACGCCGGGCCCGACGAAGGTGGCTCCGAGCAGCACCTCGCGGCTCAGGTCGACGACCATCCGGGCCCGGCCGCGGTACCCCTCGGCGTACAGGGACGCGCCGGCCACCGCGCCGAGGTCCTGGTCGACGACGCGGATGCGGTACCCGGCGCGTTCCGCCTCGGCGGCGCTCATGCCCACCGCGGCGGCCTCGGGGTCGCTGAAGACGACCTGCGGGACGGCGTCGGTGTCGGCGGTGGCGGAGTGCGCGCCCCAGCGGTCGGTCTCCAGGAGGGGGACGCCGCGGGCGCGCGCGGCGATCGCGGCGCCGGCGATCCGGGCCTGGTACTTGCCCTGATGGGTGAGCAGGGCGCGGTGGTTGACGTCGCCGACGCCGTAGAGCCAGCCGTCGCCGACCGCCTTGACCCGGCAGCTGTCGTCGACGTCCAGCCAGCTGCCGGGCGCGAGCCCGACGGTCTCCAGTCCCAGGTCGTCGGTGCGCGGGGCCCGGCCCGTGGCGATCAGCAACTCATCGGCGATGATCTCGGCCTCCTCCCCGCCGTCCAGGACAACGGTGACCGGCCCGCCCGGCGCCTCCCGCCGGACCTCTCGCACCTCGACTCCCGTACGGAGGAACACCCCCGCCTCGGCCAGCGATTCGGCGACCAGGTGCCCGGCGAACGGCTCCATGCGGGGCAGCAGCCCGTCGCCGCGGACCAGCAGCGTCACCGAGGAGCCCAGCGCCCGCCACGCGGTCGCCATCTCGACGCCGACCACTCCGCCGCCGACGATCACCAGCCGGCCCGGGACGCTCTGCGCGCTCGTGGCGTCCCGGCTGACCCAGGGCCTCGCCTCGGCCAGGCCGGGGATGCCGGGCAGCAGCGGGCGGCTGCCGGTGCACACCGCGACCGCGTGCCGGGCGGTCAGCGTCCGCCCGTCGTCGACGGTCACCCTGCGGGGCCCGGCCAACCGGCCGTGGCCCCGTACAAGATCGACACCGACCGAGTCCAGCCAGCGGACCTGCCCGTCGTCCTTCCAGTACGAGGCGTACACGTCGCGGTGGGCGAGCACGGCAGGTGGGTTCAGCGGCCCGCCGACCGCCTCATCCAGGCCGGGGACCCGGCGCGCCTCGGAGCGGGCGGTGACCGGGCGGAGCAGTGCCTTGCTGGGCATGCAGGCCCAGTAGGAGCATTCGCCGCCGACCAGTTCGCTCTCCACGAGGACCGCGCTCAGCCCGGCGGCGTGCACCCGGTCGGCGACGTTCTCGCCGGTGGGCCCGCCGCCCAGCACGATCACGTCGTAGGTGTCGGTGGCGGTCCCGCCGCCGTCCGCTTCGGTCGCTCGCTTCGCTGACATCGGCGCTCGCTCCCTGCTGGGCGTGGGCCGGGCCGGGTCCCGGGCCCCTATCGGCCATCCTCGGCCCGGCGCCGCCTCAGCGCATCCGGCGCTCGACCGCTTCCTTCGCCTCGGCGAGCCCGGCGCCGGTGATCTCCCGGTACAGCTTGATCGCCTGGATCTGCTTGCCCTCCGCCAGCAGCTCGTCGAGCTGCGCCATACGGGGGTCCTGAGGCTGCTCCGCACCGACATGGGCCATCAGGAGGTCCACCTTCTCCTCCAGCCGCGCGAGGCGACGCTCCAGCGGCTTGTTACGACTGGGGGTGATGGTGGAGCCGAGCACGGCGGCGGCGAGAACGAAGACGGCTATGGAGGTGAAGGTTGTGTCCATGACGGGAATCCTATGGGCCGGAACGGACACGCAGTTGATCTCAGGCGGTCAACTCCCCCGCCTTTACGGCGGCCACGAAGGAGGACCAGCCGGCCGCCGGAACCACGAGTATGGGACCGCGCGGATCCTTCGAGTCACGGACGGGGACGGCGCCGGGGAAACCGTCGGCGACCTCAACGCAATTCGCGTTCTCAGACCCGCTGTACGACGACTTGCGCCATGTGATGAGCGCCGAGGCGTCAGGAATGCGGTTAGCTTTCATCGGCGTACTCTTTCAGGTAACGGCGAATCAGATCGAGAGATTCACTTTCCGGAAGAGCCTTTGAACGCGCAACATCAAAGCGCTGGGCAAGCTCAACAACCTTCTTTGGCGAGTCTACTGCCTCGCCGGAGGCAAAGCTCTCGACGAGAGCCGTCGTCGTGCCGTCCTTCAAGGTCAGCAGGATCAGACTTCCACCCATCAGCGCATGCAACGCCCGGTCAAACGGGAGCACTTGAATGGTGACATGCGGGTTTTCGGCCATTTGCAACAGGTGCTCAAGTTGCCGGCACATGGCATCTTTGCTGCTGGTTACACGCCTTATGGCCGCTTCGTCAATGATTGCCCAGTAAAGTGGCGGGGAGTCGCTGGCGAAGATTTGCTGGCGCTTCATACGGGCGGCGACACGTGCGTCCAGTTCGTTCAGAGCCTCCGCAGCCAAGTCCTCACGGAAGCACTCACGGGTGTACTCCTCCGTCTGAAGCAGCCCTGGAATGATGCTGCTCGTAAAGACCTGAATCCGGATCGCATCACTCTCTTTGCGGACGAACTCGCGGCTGTAGTTGGCGATCAGGCTGTCCTGCGCCATGCCCAGCAATTCGAGGAACAGGCCGTCGGCACTGAAGTAGTCGTCCAACGCTTGCGCCAACGCTTCCGACGGCAGCTGCTCCCCGCGCTCCACGCGGCTCAGGTACGTATGCGGATACCCCACCCGTTCAGCAAGCGCCCGTTGGGAGAGTTGCGCAGCTTCCCGCAGGCGACGCAACCGGCGCCCCAGCAGCGTACGCGGAGTGGCCTTGCCGTCGTCCTCGTGCAGTTCCATGGCTCGAACACGCCTTCAACTCGCTTGTCCACAAGGGACGTTTGGTGACAGGCCAAGCGTGTACTCGGCGCTCCTCATCAGCAATGGTGGAAGCGGAAAGCCCCTCTTTCGGGGCGTTCTCGCCAAGCCCACAAGCCACACGCGGGAAACCCCCGCGACCGTCCGACCGGTCCGGGGGCGTGGCCACCAACTTCAGGGAGTTGATGACGCGATGAACCGTATCGCGAGCCTGTTCACACCGCTGCTGTGGCTGTTATTTCCAGCCTCCGGGCGGCACCGGGCTCCCACCTCGCCGCCCCGCACCGCGCACCGCAGGAGCGCACCGACGGCACGTGCTCTGCCTACCGCGACCTTCCGCCCGCCGGTGCTCCTGTGGAGCGCGGAGAGCCTCCTCCTCCGCCCGTATGTCCTCACCGAGAAGGAGCGCCGGGAGCGGCGGTTGCGGCGCGGGCGGCGCCGCGCCCTGTGGCTGGCCGTGCACGGGGTCGACATCGACCCCCGCCACACACACGGAGTGGAGGTGTACGCCACATGACGGGCCTGGGCCACATGAACAGCGGCACCCCGCGACTGCTGCCGTGGGCGAGTCCGGACGGCAAGCCGTGCTTCCTCCTCCCGGGCGACGGGACCGGGTACGTCTCCCGGCTCGCCGACCGGGTGGAGCGGGAGCAGCTCGGCTCGGCAGCCGTACTCGTCGACGAGGCGCGGAAGGTGCTCCACGGGCGGGCTTGGACGTCCGGTGAACTGCACCTTCTGGCCGTCGAGTTGACCGAGTCGCTCGACACCGTGCACCGGGTCGCGGAGAGCCGCGGCGCGCGCCTGCCCGTAGCCGACGACGAGAACGACGGCTACGAGGACGACGACCGGATCGACGGCCACGCGGACGGCGGCGACATGCTGCGCGCCCTCCCGAACCCCGATTCACCGATCACTCGGTGAATCGGGGTGGCGCCCCCGACGGGACGCACCAGGCGGGGCGTCGGCGGCGGCAAGGCGCTCGGTCCCGCCGCGGTCGAGGGCGCGTTCCGGGGCGGCGGCGATCCGCTCGCGGGCGGGACCCGGGCCGCCCGGGGAGTGGTCGGCAGAGGGTCGGGCGCGTTGCCGAGTGCGGCGTCTCCGGCGGTCCACCGGCCATTCGCCATGACATGTCCGGACTGCGGCGCCCGTCACCAAGGAATCTGCACACAAGGGTCACGGGGGCGCCACATGGCCTACGCGTCGGGACCGAGGTGTGCCGCTAGCGTTGCTCGCCGCCCGTTCCCGCGTGCGAATTTTGGTCAGGTCGTCGGTGCCCCTGGCGGCGCAGTCAGCACAGAAAGATCCCTGATGGACTACTGCTCGTCGTGCAGTCGGACTCTCAACGGGGCACTGGTGTGCCCCGGGTGCGGCGAATACGCCCCGGACATAGCCCCGCCTGCCCGCGGCCGACACGCAGCGGCGGCCGCCGCCCCCGCGGCGTGGGACGCATGGAATCCAGCGGGCTTCGCGGCTCCTGGACACGACGCGGACGCGGGAGCTCACCACGCCCATGCCGCCCCCACCGCCGACGGCGCATCCGGGGTCGAGCTGCCGGACGGGGCGGAGGCCGGTGCGTTCGGCGGCTCCGACGCCGCGGCCTCGACCGGGCAGGGACGAGCGGCCCGGCGCCGTCAGCTCGCGCGGTGGAAGAAGCACCGGCGCCGGGCTGCGGCCGCGACCGCCGTTGCCCTGGTCGGCGGCGGCCTGACCGTCTCTCTGCTGCAGAACAAGCCCTCCGCCGGCCACACCCAGGCGGCCACGACGCCGGACCCGGAGCGCGGGTCCGTTCCCGGAACCACGACGCTCGCCTCCGCACCGGGGGCGGATCCCAACAGCCGGGCCGCACAGCACCGCGACACCCGCCCGTCTGCGACGGCCGGCCGCGATCAGAGCACCGCTGCGACGCCTCCCTCTGCCACGACGTTCCGGCATCCGGATTCCGTCGCCACGGCCCACCCGGCCGCGGCGCCGCGCACGGTGTCGCACGCCGCGCCCGCGCCGGCCGAGCGACCGCACGTCGACCATGCCGCCGCGGCAGCACCGGCACCCGCGGCCACCGCACCCGCCGGCACCGGCAGCACCACTCCGGCGCGCCCCGCACCGGCCGCTTCCACACCGCCGACGGCCCAGCCGACGTCCCCGACGAACGTGTGCCTGCTGGGACTCGTCTGCGTCGGCTCCTGACCGACACCGCGGAACCGGGAACGGGGACCGGGGCGCGCCTGCCCGACCACACCGGTCCCGGCATCGGGAGCGGCCGTTGTCATGGTCGCCCGGACAAGCCCTGGCAGTCCGGATAAGTCCTGGTAGTCCGAACAAGTCCTAGTACAGGGCCTCGCCCATCGGGGAGGCGTCACCGATGACGTAGGCGCGGATCGACGCCAGGTAGTCATCACGGCCCACCCGGCCGTCGCCGTCGCCGTCCAACGCGTCGAAGGCGGCAGCCGCGTTTCCGGGCGCATTGTTCAACGCGGTGCGCAGGAGCGTGAATTCGGCCTTGTCCAGGGCGCCGTCCCCGTCGGCGTCGGCGAGGTCGAACAGCGCGCCCAGGGCGAACCGGCAGACGTTGTCGAACTTGTCGGCGCCGACCCATGCGTCGTATTCCTCGAAGGTCAGCTTCCCGTCGCCGTTCGCGTCCATCGCTCCCCACGCCGTGTGGGCTTCGGCGCGGGCGGCGACGACGAGCGGGTCGTCCTCCGAACGTCCCGTGGCCTGGACGGCCCGGTCGACCCGGGAGAGGTAGTCGTGCGCCGAGATGGTCCCGTCGCCGTCCCCGTCCATCATGGCGAAGATGCGCCCTCGCCCGGCGGTGGCGGCTGTGGCGATGGTACGGCCCACTGGAGATCTCCCCTGCTCGTTTCCTGAACGACGAAGATTCGTCCGGCGCTTGCTACCCGCCGTGTTCCGTGTTCCATACGACCGGAGTCGACCGGAAGGTACTCGGCGGGAGGAGCGGCGCGCGTGGTGGCGCGCCGGGCGGGCCGTGCGCGGGCTGTGCGCTTCGAGGCGCCGGTGCAGCGGGGTGTTCCCTGGGTAGGCCGAGGCCACAGAGGTACGGGACGTGTGGAGGGAATGTGTTCGCTAGGCGTGGCACGGCGGTGGCGCTGGGGTCGCTGATGCTGGTGGGGTCGTCGTTGGTCTGGGCGCCGGCCGGTCAGGCAAGGACGGGCCCGGAGGGCGGCGTCGCCTGCACGGGCCATAGTGAGGGCCGGTACGACCCGCCGCTCACCCTCCAGTCCAGGCCGACCCGCGTCCACGCGGGCATCACGTACGCCTGCACCGACACCCACGGCCGGACCGTCCCCGCCACGGGCTCCTTCGACTCGGGCTCGCGAGTGGCCTCGTGCGTCGCCGTGTCCGGCGGCGGCGGGACGGAAACCGTCCGATACGCCGACGGCGGCAGGTCGCTGATCGTCTACGACAGGGCCACCGCCCTCCGCGTCGCCGGCGTCCTGGTCGTCGTCCAGCGGGGCCGGGTCACCGACGGACGTGGCAAGGGGCACTCCGTACAGCGGACCATCACCGGGCTGCCCCGGGCGCTGCCCACCGCGTGCCTCACGTCCGGCCTCCAGGGAGTCAGCAACGAGGTTCGGCTGGAGATCGCGCCGTAACTCCCCTGCGGGCGTGTGAGACACAGGGCGCGTGCGAGGACCGAGCCCGCATTGCGGAAGCCGGCAGTGGACCGCCAGTCCCCTGGCCTGTCGGACAGCCCCTGGAACCCCTACCAGTGACGTAGGGGCCGGTTCTGAGCGCGCCCGCGGATGCCGTGATGCCGTAGCCGGTGTCAGGGGTGCGCTGGGAAGTGGGTGTCGGCGCCCATGGCGGCGAGGGCGCGTTGCGAAGCGAGGTCCTTGTCGAGGGCGTAGTCGCAGGAGTCCTTGTGGGCGTGGTCGTTCCAGTACATGACAGCGCCGATCTGGGGGTGGGCGACCACGTACGTGGTCATGGCGTTGATGTACGAGGGCCGGATGTCGGGGTGGGTGAAGGGGACGCTGCCCCACTCCGGGATGAACACCGGCTTGCCTTTGGCGTGGGTGGTGCTCCAGGTCAGTGCCGGGCCGAAGACGGCGTCGGGTTTCGTGGCGGTCCTGGCCGGGTCTGCGTAGTTGCCGCTCTGCTGCTTCGTGCAGCCGCCGGACACGTAGCCGTCGGCCCCGACCACGTCCACGTACGGGGCGCCGGGCCAGAAGTTGTTGGCGACGCTGTCCTGATGGAAGCCGCTCGCGGTGAGGATCCACACCCAGTGCAGGCGGCCGCCGTTCTGGGCGTTCAGGTGTGCGTGGGCCGCCAGTTGGTACACGTGGCGCCAGGCGGCGACGAACTGTGCCGGTTTCCCCTTCCCGGCGTCGATCTTCGCGTTCGGTTCGTGATTGAACGACACGTAGATCGCGTTCAGGTGGTGGGTGGTGGCGGCGGTGTTGACCGCACGCAGGAATTTCAGCACGGTGGCGTCCGATGCGCCTGCGGCGATCGACGCCCAGTCCCGGTTCTTTCCCGTACCGAGACTGGTCAGCAAAGTGGCCCCGGAGTGCAGGGCGCTGGTCTCGTCCGTGGAGGGAAACGCGCCGGCGGTGTCGATGGTGTCGTAGGTGCGCACGATCGCCGACGCCCGGCCGAGGTGTGTCAGACCGGACAACTGGGCGTCGCCGCCGAACAGGACGCCCGACGACGCCCCGGTCGAAGGGGAGGGCCCCGGCGTGGCGGAACCCGAAGTGGTCGGCGCCGTTGCGGCGACCGGTGCCACCCCGGAGGCGTTCGGGGTTTCATGGCCTGAACAGCCGGTAACCGCCGCTGTGATCATGGCGAGACATGCAGCGGCGGACGCCACACGGCGACGGCTGCTGAACACCCGGGACACGCGCATAAACTCTCTTCACCTCGTCCGGAAGCTTCCGCAGGCGCACTTTCCAGGCCGCGGGAGAACGCAGGCTGGCAGCCTTCCTTGTGGATTCCTTGTGGATTCCTTGAGGATCCTGAAGCCGCTTCCACACTCCGGGCGGCCGCACCGCCGGCGAGGCAGGACGACGTGGGGCGAGACGGGAGTCAGGGGCAATACCAGGGGCACAGGGCCAGTTCGGCCATCTGGCCTGCTGAGACTCTGCTCCTCGGCGGATTCGGCAGCCGCCGGGTCGCTGGCATCGCCCCTAGAACATCTTCCCCGGGTTCAGAATGCCCAGCGGGTCGAAGACCTGCTTGATGCCGCGGTGCAACGCGATGCCGTCCGGGCCCAGTTCGCGGGCGAGCCAGTCCTTCTTGAGGACGCCCACGCCGTGTTCGCCGGTGATGGTGCCGCCCAGGCGGAGGCCGAGGGCCATGATCTCGTCGAAGGACTCGCGGGCGCGCCGTTCCTCGTCGGGGTCGGCGGGGTCGAAGCAGACCAGGGGGTGGGTGTTGCCGTCGCCGGCGTGGGCACAGACGCCGATGGTCAGGTCGTACTTCTCGGCGATGGCGGTGGTGCCGTCGAGCATGGCGGCGAGCTGGGAGCGCGGTACGCAGACGTCGTCGATGAGCATGGCGGGCCTGATGCGCTCCAGGGCGGGGAAGGCCAGCCGCCGTGCCTGGAGGAGGAGTTCGGACTCGGCGGCGCCCTCGGCGGGGACGACCTGGGTGGCGCCGGCCGCCTCGCACAGGGCGCCGACGGCGGCGAGGTCGGCGGCCGGGTCGGGGGTGTCGAAGGCGGCCAGCAGCAGCACCTCGGTGGTCTCCGGCAGCCCCATCTGCGCCATGGCGTTGACCGCGCGGATGCTGGTGCGGTCCATCAGCTCCAGGAGGGAGGGGGTGTGGCCGCCGGCCATGATGGCGCAGACCGCCTCGCCGGCGGCGGACACGGAGGCGAACTCGGCTACCAGGGCGAGTTGCTGGGGCGGGGTGGGCTTCAGGGCCAGGGTGGCGCGGACGACGACGCCGAGGCTGCCCTCGGAGCCGACGAAGAGGCGGGTGAGGTCGTAGCCGGCGACGCCCTTGGCGGTGCGGCGGCCGGTGGTGATCAGCCGGCCGTCGGCGAGGACGACGTCCAGACCGAGGACGTACTCGGCGGTGACCCCGTATTTCACGCAGCACAGGCCGCCGGCGGCGGTGCCGATGTTGCCGCCGATGGTGCACATCTCCCAGCTGGAGGGGTCCGGCGGGTAGTACAGGCCGTGCTCGGCCACGGCGCGGGAGAGCACGGCGTTGATCACGCCGGGCTCGACGACCGCTATCCGGTCGACGGGGTTGATCTCCAGGATGCGGTCCATCTTGACCAGCGAGAGGACGATGCAGCCGTCGGTGGCGTTGGCGGCGCCGGAGACACCGGTGCGGGCGCCCTGCGGGACGACCGGGACGCGCAGCGCGGTCGCGGTGCGCATCACGTGCTGGACCTGTTCGACGGTGCGCGGCAGGACGACGACGGCGGGGGTGCCGGCCGCGCAGAAGTTCGCCGTGTCCCGGGCGTAGGAGCCGGTGACGTCGGGGTCGGTGAGCAGGGCTTCGTCGGGGAGCCCGGTGCGCAGTCGCTCGATGAGGTCCATGACCTCACCTTCGCATCCGTGGGCCGTACACGGAAGATCGTGTACGGCCCACGGAGGGGGCCTCCCGCCGGCTGGACGGCGCCGGCCGGGGCCGGATCAGAGGTTGCCGCGCCGGTCCTGCTCGCGCTCGATGGCCTCGAAGAGCGCCTTGAAGTTGCCCTTGCCGAAGCCGAGGGAGCCGTGCCGCTCGATCATCTCGAAGAAGACGGTCGGGCGGTCCTGGACCGGCTTGGTGAAGATCTGGAGCAGGTAGCCGTCCTCGTCGCGGTCGGCGAGGATCTTCAGCTCGCGCAGCTCGTCGAGGGGCACGCGGGTGTCGCCGACCCACTCGCCGAGGGTGTCGTAGTACGAGTCGGGCACGTCGAGGAACTCCATGCCCGCCGCCCGCATCTGACGGACCGTCGAGACGATGTCGTTGGTGGCCAGTGCGATGTGCTGGACGCCGGGGCCGCCGTAGAACTCCAGGTACTCGTCGATCTGCGACTTCTTCTTGGCGATGGCGGGCTCGTTGATCGGGAACTTGACCTTCTTGGTGCCGTCCGCGACGACCTTGGACATCAGGGCGGAGTGCTCGGTGGCGATGTCGTCGCCGACGAACTCCTTCATGTTGGTGAAGCCCATGACCTTGTTGTAGAAGGCGACCCACTCGTTCATCCGGCCGAGTTCGACGTTGCCGACGCAGTGGTCGATGGCCTGGAAGAAGCGCTTCGCCGGGGCGGCGACGATCGGGTCGGCCGCCACGTAGCCCGGCAGGTACGGGCCGTCGTAGCCGGAGCGCTCGACGAGGGTGTGCCGCGTCTGGCCGTAGGTGGCGATGGCGGCCCGGACGACGGTGCCGTGCTCGTCCGTGGTCTCGTACGGCTCCTCCAGGCCCGTCGCGCCGTGCTCGACGGCGTAGGCGTACGCGGCGCGGGCGTCCGGCACCTCGATGGCGAGGTCGACGACGCCGTCGCCGTGCGCCGCCACATGGTCGGCGAGGAAGCGGCCCCAGTCGGTGGTGGGCTTGACGACGGAGGTGAACACGAACCGGGCACCGCCGGATTCGAGCACGTAACTGGCCGTCTCCCGGCTGCCGTTCTCCGGTCCCCGGTAGGCGACGCGCTTCATGCCGAAGGCGGTGGAGTAGTAGTGCGCGGCCTGCTTGGCGTTGCCGACGGCGAAGACGACCGCGTCCATCCCCTTGACCGGGAAGGGGTCCGCCTGCCGGGCCGTGCCGGGGATGGTGGGCTTGGTGTGCATCGTGGTGTCTGCCATGGCCGCAGAGTCCCGCCGATCCGCAAGGTGCGCAATAGTTTGTGTATCTGCTGGGCATTCTGTATAGCTAGCTGGGGGTTACACCGGGCGTTCTGTACATCATGACCATCGAAATCGGAGGCTGCGGCGATGGCGATCGATCATTTGGACGGGGCCCTGCTGGAACTGCTGGCCCGGGAGCCGCGGATCGGCGTGCTGGAGGCGTCCCGGCGGCTGGGGGTGGCCCGCGGGACGGTGCAGGCGCGGCTGGACCGGCTTCAGTCGAATGGAGTGATCAGGGGCTTCGGGCCGGACGTGGACCCGGCGGCGCTGGGCTATCCGGTGACCGCATTCGCGACACTGGAGATCAAGCAGGGTCAAGGCAGCGCCATCCGGGCGCACTTGGCGACCGTGCCGGAAGTACTGGAGCTGCATACAACGACGGGACATGGGGACATGCTCTGCAGGCTCGTCGCGCGGTCGAACGCCGATCTGCAGAGGGTGATCGACCGGGTTGTGGGCTTTGATGGCATCGTGCGGGCTTCGACAGCGATTGTGATGGAAAATCCCGTTCCGCTGCGGATCATCCCGCTGGTGCAGCAGGCTGCGGGGGACTGACCGGCGGCGGGCGGCGACGGGCGCGGCGGGCGGTCCGGGCGAGCGACCGAGGAGGCGACGGGTGAGCTTCTGGGAGTACGTCGGCAGCCGGCACGCCCAGCTGCTCACAGACACGTACCAGCACGCCAGCGCCGTCTTCCAGTGCATGGTGATCGCGACCGTGCTGGGCGTCGCCCTCGGCGTCGCCACCTACCGCAGCGAATGGGCCGGCGCGCTCGCCACCACCGCCACCGCCACCGTCCTGACCATCCCGTCCCTGGCCCTGATCGGTCTGCTGATCCCGATCGTCGGCCTCGGCGTCGCGCCGACCGTCATCGCGCTGACGCTGTACGGGCTGCTGCCGGTCGTCCGGAACGCCATCGTGGGGCTGCGCGGGGTGGATCCGGCGCTGGTCGACGCGGCCAAGGGCATCGGGATGTCGCGCGCCGCCCGGCTCTTCCGCGTCGAACTCCCGCTGGCCTGGCCGCCGATCCTCACCGGCATCCGGGTCGCCACCCAGATGCTGATGGGCATCGCGGCCATCGCCGCGTTCGCCTCCGGTCCCGGCCTCGGCAACGAGATCTTCCGCGGCATCGCCTCGCTGGGCAGCGCCAACTCGCTCAACCAGGTGCTCTCCGGAACGCTCGGGATCGCCGTCCTGGCCCTCCTCTTCGACGCCGCCTACGTCCTGATCGGACGCCTGACCATCCCCAGGGGGATCCGTGCCTGAGACGTACGGGAACGGCAGCAGCACGGAGACCACCGCACCGGCTGCCGCGAACCCGGCCGCCGCGGGCGCCGGCATCCGGCTGGAGAACCTGACGAAGGTCTATCCGGGCACCGCGGGACCGGCCGTCGACAACGTCAGCATGGAGATCAGGGCCGGCGAGACGGTGATCTTCGTCGGGCCGTCGGGCTGCGGGAAGTCCACCACGCTGAAGATGATCAACCGGCTGATCGAGCCGACCTCCGGGCGGATCAGGATCGGCGACGAGGACGTCACCGACATCGACCCGGTCAAGCTGCGCCGCAAGGTCGGCTACGCGATCCAGGCGTCCGGCCTGTTCCCGCACATGACCGTCGCGCAGAACATCGCCCTCGTGCCGAAGATGATCGGCTGGTCCGCGGCGCGCACGAAGAACCGGGTCGAGGAGATGCTCGACCTGGTCGGCCTGGACCCGGGAGAGTTCCACGGGCGCTACCCCCGGCAGCTCTCCGGCGGGCAGCAGCAGCGCGTCGGGGTGGCGCGGGCGCTGGCCGCCGATCCGCCGGTGCTGCTGATGGACGAGCCGTTCGGCGCGGTCGACCCGATCACCCGCGACCACCTCCAGGACGAGCTGATCCGGCTCCAGCACGAACTGCACAAGACCATCGTCTTCGTCACCCACGACTTCGACGAGGCGATCAAGCTCGGCGACCGGATCGCGGTGCTCCGCGAACGCTCGCACATCGCCCAGTTCGACACCCCCGAAGCCATCCTCACCAACCCGGCGGACGACTTCGTCTCCGGGTTCGTGGGCGCCGGGGCGGCGCTCAAGCGGCTGAACCTGACCCGGGTCCGGGACGTGGGCGTCGTCGACTTCCCCACCGCCCGGGTCGACGACCCGCTCCAGTCGATCTTCGACCTGCTGCGCGACGGCGCCACCAACGAAGTGCTGCTGCTGGACCGGCACCGCCGCCCGTACAAGTGGCTGCGCCGCGGCGACCTCTCGCGGGCCAAGCAGTCGCTGGCACGGGCCGGGACCCTGGTCGCCGACACGGTCACCCGGGACGCCACGCTGCGGGACGCGCTGGAGGCGGTGCTGACCGACAACGCGGGCCGGGTCGCGGTCACCGGGCGGCGCGGCGAGTACATCGGTGTGGTCGACATGGAGACGCTGATGAACAACGTCCACGAACTGCTGGAGGCGGACCGCCTGGACGCCATGGAGCACCAGCACGAACTCCAGCTCCAGCGCGCCCACCGCACCCAGCTCGCCCAGGAGGGCCTGGACGGCGCGGGCGGGCCCGAGGGCGGTCCGGGGGGCCGGGCATGACGGCGGGCGACGGCGGCGGGGCGGGCCGGGAGGTGCCGCGGGGCGGCGAGCGGCCCGCGAGGGCGCTGCCCGAGGACGAGGAGGTCGTGGCGGCGGACCGGGAGCCGGCGTCCAGGGAGGCGCCCACCCCCTCCGCGGCCCGCGGGGAGCGCCGGATCAGCTGGCAGAAGTGGACGTTCATGCCGTCCTTCCTGGTCCTCGCGCTGCTCGCCACCTGGCTGTGGTTCCGCGGCGCCCGGCTGGACTCCATCGCCCACCAGGCGGTCGACAACGGCAAGGTGTGGCTGGCGCTGCGCCAGCACATCGAACTCACCGCCGTCTCCACCCTCTTCGTACTGATCATCGCGATCCCCCTGGGCATCGCGCTGACCCGAGCCGGGCTGCGCCGGCTCACCCCGTTCGCGATGGCCGTCGCCAACCTGGGGCAGGCGGTGCCGGCGCTGGGCCTGCTGGTGCTGCTGGTCATCTGGCTGGGCATCGGCGCCCGTTCGGCGATCACCGGCATGGTGATCTACGCCGTGCTGCCGGTGCTGGCCAACACCATCGCCGGGCTGCGCGGGATCGACCCGACGCTGACCGAGGCCGCCCGCGGCATCGGGATGTCCCCCATGGGCGTCCTGGGCAGGGTCGAACTCCCGCTGGCCGTACCGCTGATCCTGGCCGGGGTGCGGACCGCGCTGGTGCTCAACGTCGGCACCGCGACCCTGGCCACGTTCGGCGGGGGCGGCGGGCTGGGCGACCTGATCTCGGCGGGCATCATCACCCAGCGGATGCCGGTACTGGTCCTGGGCTCGGTGCTGACCGTGGCGCTGGCGCTGCTCGTCGAATGGCTGGCGTCGCTGGCCGAGCTGCTGCTGCGGCCCCGCGGGCTGGAGGTGGCGGCCTGATGGCGGGCCGCGGAGCCCGCCGGCGCGGGCGCGCCCTCGCAGCGGTCTGCGCGCTGCTGCTGGCGCTGGCCGCGCCGGCCGGCTGCGGGCTGGTCAGCGGCAGCCCGATGTCCGACGGCGTCAGGCCCGGTACGGTCGGCCGGGGCCTGCCCCTCAAGGGCGCCCAACTCACCGTCACGTCCAAGGAGTTCACCGAGAACATCATCCTCGGCCAGATCATGGGCCTGGTCTTCAAGGCGGCCGGCGCCACCGTCATCGACAAGACCAACATCCAGGGCACCATCGGCGCCCGCGAGGCGGTGCGCACCGGCACCGCGGACGGCATGTACGAGTACACCGGCACCGGCTGGATCACCCACCTCGGCCACACCAAGCCGATCCCCGACGTCCAGAAGCAGTGGGAGGCCGTACGGGACGCGGACCGGAGGAACGGCATCGTGTGGCTGCCGCAGTCACGGCTGAACAACACCTACGCGCTGGCGCTCAACGCCGCCAACAACAGGAAGTACCGGGTCCGCACCCTCTCCGACGTCGCCGCGCTGCTGAAGCGGGACCCGGGCGCGGTCACCCTGTGCGTGGAGAACGAGTTCGCCACCCGCAACGACGGGCTGCCCGGTATGGCGCGGGCGTACGGCATGGACATCCCGTCCGGCAACATCCGCAAGATGACCGGCGGCGTGGTCTACACGGAGGCGTCCCAGGGGAAGTCCTGCACCTTCGGCGAGGTCTTCACCACCGACGGGCGGATCCGGGTCATGGGCCTGACCGTGCTCGACGACGACAAGCACTTCTTCCCGAACTACAACGCGGCGCCGGAGATCAACGCCAAGGCGCTGGCGAAGTACCCGCAGATCGCCGAGGTGCTGGCGCCGGTGACCGCGGCGCTGGACAACACCGTCGCCCAGTCGCTCAACCGCAAGGTCGACGTCGAGGGAAAGGACCCGCACGACGTCGCCAGGAAGTGGCTGGTCGACGAGGGCTTCATCAAGGTGGGGTGAGGAACGAGGAGGGGTGGGGCCGAGGAGGGGTGGGGGCCGACCGGGCGGGCGTCAGCAGGTGGGGACGGCGCCGCCGGTGCGGAGCGCCTTGAGGGCGTCCACCGCGCCGCCGAGCGTGGTGATGGGGATCAGCCGCATGCCCCGCGGCAGCTCGGCGCGGGCGTCGGTGCACTCCTGGCGGGGCACGAGGAAGACCGTGGCGCCGTCGCGGTGCGCGGCCTGGGTCTTGAGCGGGACGCCGCCGACCGCGCCGACCGACCCGCCGGCGTCGATGGTGCCGGTCCCGGCGACGGTCCGGCCGCCGGTCAGGTCGTGCCCGGCGCCGTCCCCGTCGAGCTTGTCGATGATCCCGAGGGCGAACATCAGGCCGGCGCTGGGCCCGCCGACGTCCGCCAGGCTGAGGGTGACCCTGACGTCCTTCGGCGACTTGTGGAGCTGCCCGAGGGCCGCCTGGGTGGCGCTGTCCTGGGACTGCTTCATCTGCTCCGCGTTGTGCTCGGCGATCTCCTCGGTGTTGTTGCCCACCGGGTAGACGGACTGGCGCGGCATCACGGCCTGGTCCGTCCGGAACCACGCCGTGACGATGTCCGGCAGGTGGACGGAGGCGTCCGGGCCGGTCGCCGTGATGGAGGTCATCCGCAGCTGCCCGCTGGTGGCCCGGGTGCCGGCGCCGGAGATGGTGATCACCGGCTTGCCCTTGTCGTCACCGAGGACGTTGGCCGTGATACCCGGATACGCGACCGAGTACGGCAGCGGTGCGAGCGCCGCGGTGACGAGCACGGCGAGGACGAGGGCGGTGCAGATCAGCAGGGCGCGGGCGCGTGAGGACACCCCGCCAGCCTAGATGACCCCCGCCCCACCGGCCCCGCGAGGTCCTGTCGTCACGCTGCCGTCGTCCGCCCGATCGGCAGGCAGGCGGAAGTTTGACGACAGGGCCTGGGCACCGGGTCACACCGCGGCGGCACAGGCCCGCCACCTGCGGTGCATGATCGACACACCCGGGGCGGGGCGGTCGTACGGGGCCGGGACGGGCGGCGCGGGGCGGCGCATACACCGGTGACCTGCGTCGGTGCCGTGCCGCCGGCCGGCTCCGCGGCCTCAGCGCAGCGCGTCGGCCACCTCCCGGGCCGCCTCGACGACCCGGTGCCCGACGCGGTCGCCGACGGTGTCCGCGAGCATCACCACGCCCACGCTGCCCTCGATGCCGCTGACCCCGAGCAGCGGCGCCGCGGCACCGCTCGCACCGGCCTCCAACTCCCCGTGTGTCAGGGCGAGTCCGGATTCGTGCAGCCGGCCCTGGCGGGCCTTGAGGATGGCTCGCCCGGCGGCCCCGCGGTCCAGCGGGTGGCGGAAACCGGCCCGGTAGGCGACGTGGTAGTCGGTCCAGGTCGGCTCGACGACCGCGACGGCCAGCGCCTCGGTTCCGTCGACGAGGGTGAGGTGCGCGGTGGCGCCGACGTCCTCGGCGAGCGCCCGCAGCGCGGGTAGCGCGGCTTCCCTGACCAGCGGGTGTACCTGGCGGCCCAGGCGCAGCACGCCCAGGCCGACTCTGGCCCGGCCGCCGGCGTCGCGGCGCACCAGGGCGTGCTGCTCCAGCGTCGCCAGCAGGCGGTAGACCACGGTGCGGTTGACGCCGAGCTTGTGGGAGAGCTCGGTCACGGTCAGCCCGTGGTCGGTTTCGGCGAGGAGTTTGAGGACACGCAGTCCCCGGTCGAGTGTTTGGGAGGTCTCTGCAGTCACGACGCCCCTCCTGGAGTGAGTGGCGGCGTCCGTACGCGGCGCGCTGACGTCCCAGAACAGCGCGCAAAGAGCCGCCGGCCGCTAGCACCGGCTGCGTCCGCGGCGGCGCTGCCACGGGGCGTGTGCGTGAGCGGGACAGTAGCGAGCAGGTCCGCTCAGCGGAAGAGTCCGTCCAGAATCCGGGCTTCCGCGCCCGGAACATCCCTGTTCATCCGCGGGGTATGCCGTCCCGGCTGCCGCGCGGATGCCTCGCCGTTACCCGGGCGTGACATCCGCGCGGGGCGGTGCGGACCGCCCCGCCCGGGCCCGCCGGGCGTGCTCAGCGCATCCGCGTGGCCCACTCCCGCACCTTCTTGATGCGCTCGTTGAGCTGCCCGGCCGTCGCCTCGGCGCTCGGCGGCCCGCCGCACACCCGGCGCAGCTCGGTGTGGATCACCCCGTGCGGCTTGCCGCTCTGGTGGACGTAGGCGCCCACCAGCGTGTTGAGCTGCTTGCGCAGCTCCAGCAGCTCCTTGTGCGTGACCACCGGGCGCCGCTCGGCCGGCATCTCCAGCAGATCCGCCTCCTCGTCCGGCTTCTTCCGGCTGTGCGCTATCTGCCGCGCCTGCCGCTTCTGGAGCAGCATCTGCACCTGGTCGGGCTCCAGCAGGCCGGGGATGCCGAGGTAGTCCTGCTCCTCCTCGCTGCCCGCGTGCGCCTGCATGCCGAACTCGGCGCCGTCGTAGAGGACCCGGTCGAAGACCGCCTCCGACTCCAGCGCCTCGAACGAGAACTGCTCCTGCTCCCCGGTGTCCTCGTCCTGCTCCCTGTTCGCCTCGTCCATCTCCTGCTCGGACTCGGCGTACGGGTCCTCCTCGCCGTCCTTCTTCGGCTTGTCCAGGACGTGGTCGCGCTCGACCTCCATCTCGTTGGCGAAGCCGAGCAGCATCGGGACGGTGGGCAGGAAGACCGACGCGGTCTCGCCGCGCTTGCGGGACCGGACGAAGCGCCCGACCGCCTGCGCGAAGAACAGCGGCGTGGAGATCGTCGTGGCGTAGACGCCGACCGCGAGCCGGGGCACGTCCACGCCCTCGGAGACCATCCGGACCGCGACCATCCAGCGGTCGTCGGAGTGCGAGAAGTCGTCGATGCGCTGCGAGGCGCCGGAGTCGTCGGACAGCACGAGCGTCGCGCCCTGCCCGGTGATCTCCCGGATCAGCTTGGCGTACGCGCGGGCCTGCTCCTGGTCGGAGGCGATGACCAGGGCACCGGCGTCCGGGATGCCCTTGCGCACCTCGGTCAGCCTCCGGTCGGCGGCCCGCAGCACATTGGGCATCCAGTCGCCGCGCGGGTCCAGCGCGGTGCGCCACGCCTGCGAGACGGCGTCCTTGGTCATCGGCTCGCCGAGCCGCGCCGCGATCTCGTCGCCGGCCTTCGTGCGCCAGCGCATGTTGCCGCTGTAGGAGAGGAAGATGACCGGCCGGACGACGCCGTCGGCGAGCGCGTTCCCGTAGCCGTAGGTGTAGTCCGCCGACGACCGCCGGATCCCGTCGTTGCCCTCCTCGTACGCCACGAACGGGATGGGGTTGGTGTCGGACCGGAAGGGCGTACCGGTCAGCGCCAGCCGCCGGGTCGCCGGCTCGAACGCCTCCAGGCACGCCTCGCCCCACGACTTCGAGTCGCCGGCGTGGTGGATCTCGTCGAGGATGACCAGCGTCTTGCGCTGCTCGATGCGGTTGCGGTGCAGCATCGGCCGCACCCCGACACCGGCGTAGGTGATCGCGATGCCGTGGTACTCCCGGCCCAACGGCCCCGCGCTGTACTCCGGATCGAGCTTGATCCCGATCCGGGCCGCCGCCTCCGCCCACTGCTTCTTCAGGTGCTCGGTCGGTGCGACGACGGTCACCTGCTGCACGACGTGGTGGTGCAGCAGCCACGAGGCGAGGGTGAGCGCGAACGTGGTCTTGCCGGCGCCGGGCGTCGCCACGGCGAGGAAGTCTCTCGGCTGGGTCTGGATGTACCGGTCCATGGCCGCCTGCTGCCAGGCGCGCAGCTTGTTCGCGGTACCCCAGGGGGCCCGGCCCGGGAAGGCCGGGGACAGGTGATGGCTGTTGGTGGCGCTGGTGGTGGTAGTCACGGTCTCCGTCGGGCTGAACTCGGCGATCGGCAACCGCGTCAGCCTACCCGTGCGCCGCTTCCCGCTCCGGGGATACCGCACGCTCCCACCCGGGGGTGGGAGCGACGTCACATCGGGACCGCCGCCGCGCACGGCGCGCGGGGCCGCGCGGCGACGGCGGCCGGAACCTCCGCCGACTGCCCCATGAAAGCCTCGGGCCGCGGCCGCCCCGTCGTCCCCGCCGCCGTCAGGACATCGGGCAAGCCGTCCGCATACCCACCTTCCGTAGCCACGACGACGCCGAGCTGCACTACCGCGTCCTGGGGCCCGCCGGCTCATCGCTGCCGCCGCTGCTGCGCCCGGCCGTCGGCCCGGGGCGGGACGCCGCATACCCCGGCGATCTGGGCGGGATGGCCGCGCACGGCAGCTGATCATCCCGGACAGCCGCGGCACCGGCTCGTCGGCCACTATCCGTGGATGGACGAGCCGGAGCTCTTCAGCCCCGTCGTCGAGGAGTTCCTCCGCGCCTCCTGAGGCCGCCCCGGCACCGCCCGACGGCCGTTCGTGAACCGCGTGTTGCAGCATCGTGGCAGCCCGCCCGGCACCCTTGCCCGGCCCCCCACCCCGCGACCTAGAGTCGGAAGCGCACCGCAACCCGGCCGTGTGCCCGAGTGGTTCAGGGGCTCGCCTGCAAAGCGAGTTACGTGGGTTCGAATCCCGCCACGGCCTCAGAGAAAACACACCCGCACCCAAGTGGTCCAGGGGCTCGCCCGCACCGCATCGACCAGCGGGCTCCGCCCGCGGAGAGTTACGCGGGTTCGCATCCCGCCACGGCCTCGCTGCGCGCGGCACGCCGCGGCGTGCCGCGGACGCGCTCCGGCGCAGCCACCGGAAGGCGGCCCCGACGATGGCGGGGACCGCCTTCCGGGGCGTGTGGCCCCCGGTCCCCACGGTCCTCCCGGTCCCGCCGGTCCCCCTGGTCGCACCGGTCCACCCGGTCCTGCCCTGTGCCGTCCCGTACCGCATCGCTGCCCCCGCAGGCTCGACAGTGGTCCGACGCGGCACCGCTCCGACGTCCGGCGCTGCCGCATCCCGTATCACGCATCCCGTAGCGAAAACCACGGTAAGTGACGCCACTGACAACGACCGTGACGGAGGGTGAACAGGTGCGGCGGGACAGGCAGATCGGAGAACGCAGGCCCGAGAACGCAGGTCGGGGGCGGGCCGGCCGGGCGCCGGACGGCGCTCGGCCGCGGACTACTGCGGCGGAGTCTGCGCCACGGCCGCCTGCGGGCGGATCGGGAGCCGGCCGATCGGGCGGCCGGTGGCGGCGCGGACCGCGGAGGCCACCGCGGCCGGCGCGGTGACGACCGGCACCGCGCTGGCGGGCTTGGCGCCGAACGGGGCGACCACGTCGCGCTCCTCGACGAGCCGGACGATCCGGATGTCCGGGGCGTCCAGCGCGGTCGGCAGCGCATAGCCGGTCAGGTCCGGGTGGCGGACCTGACCGCGGGTGGTGCGCAGGTTCTCCATCAGGGCGGCGCCCAGGCCCTGGGTGACCCCGGCCTCGATACGGGCCCGCAGCTGGGCCGGATTGAGCACCCGGCCCACGTCCTGGGCCACGGTCATCTCCACCACCCGGATGGTGCCCAGCTCGATGTCCACGTCCGCGACGCAGCGGATGGCGCAGAAGGCGAGGCCGACGAAGGCGTCGCCCTGGCCGGTGTCGTCCAGGGGTTCGGTGGGGTGCGGCCGGCACTGGGCGGTGGCCCACAGCTCCTTGCCGTCCAGCGCCTCGGCGACGGTGGTGCTGAGCACCCCGTCGTAGGAGGTGATCTTGCCGTCGGTGATCTGGAGCAGCTCGGTGGACATCCCGAACTTGTGGGCCAGCGGCTGCAGTAGCTGCGTACGGACCATCTTGGCGGCGCGCTCGACGGCGCCTCCGGAGACCCAGGTGTGCCGCCCGTGGCAGGCCCGGCCGGCCGGCGGCTGGTCGGTGTCGACGCCCGCGACGTGCACCTCGTCGACGCCCAGGGTCTCCTGGACGATCTGCCGCGCCAGAGTGGAGAACCCCGAACCGGTCTCCACGGCCGCGCAGATGACGGTGGCGACCGAGCCGCTGACCTTGACGGTGGCGGTGGACACCTCGTCGGCACCCTCCGCGCCCAGCATGTGCACCATGCCCAGGGCGTAGCCGACGCCGCGCCGCACCGCGCCGGGCTCGCCCGCGCCCTCGGGCCCGCCCGGCAGCAGCCACTCCGCTTCCGGGGTGTCCTTGGGCAGTTCGGGCAGCGGCGCCTCCTTGACGGCGCGCAGCAGTTCGGCGACCGGTGCGGGGCAGGTGACGGTCTGCCCCGTGGGGAGCAGATCGCCGGTGGCCATGATGTTGCGCAGGCGGACCTCGTCGGGCTCCAGGCCCAACTGGGCGGCCAGCTTGTCCATTTGGCCCTCGTAGGCCGCGCAGACCTGGAGCGCCCCCTCGCCGCGCATGTGGCCGGACGGCGGGTTGTTGGTGCGCACCGCCCAGCCCTCGACGACGGCGTGCGGGACGACGTACGGGCCGCAGGCGAACGAGACGGCGGCGGCCAGCGCCTCGGCGGAGGTCTCCGCGTAGGCGCCGGCGTCCATCAGGATCTGCGCCTCGACCTTGACGAGCCTGCCCTCGGCGTCAGCGTGGTGCCGGTAGCGCAGCAGCGTGGGGTGGCGGTGGGAGTGCGCGAGGAAGGACTCCTCGCGATTGGCGGCCAGTTTGACCGGGCAGCCCGTACGCAGCGCCAGCAGCCCCAGGGACAGCTGGATGCCGGGGTCCTCGCGGTCGGCGGTGGCGCCGGGCACGCCGGTCACCACGACCTTGACCTGGTCCGGCTCCAACCCGAAGGAGGCGGCGGCCAGATCGCGGTCGGCGTGCGGGTCCGTGGAGGCGGTGTAGATCTCCACCCCGCCGTCGGGGCGCGGCACCGCGAGCCCGGCCTCGGCCCCGATGGGCGCCGGGTCCTGCCGGCCGATGCGGTAGAACCCCTCCACCATGACCTCGCCGACGGCCTCGGGGTCGCCGAAGCGGAGCGGGATGTGCCGGATGAGGTTGCCGTCGGGGTGCAGCGGCTCGGCCTCGAAGGCGAGTTGGGGGTCGGTGACGGCGTCCAGCACCTCGTACTCGACGGCGATGGCGGCGGCGGCCAGCCGGGCCGTGTCCGGGTGGTCGGCGGCCACCGCGGCGATCGGCTCACCGTGGTAGCGGACCTCGTCGTGGGCGAAGACCGGCCGGTCGGCGGTGCCCCGGCCGTACCCCTTGTCGCCGGGCACGTCCTCGTGGGTGACCACCGCGCGCACGCCCGGCATCTCGGTCGCGTACCGGGTGTCGACGGACCGGATCCGCGCCCGGGGGTGCGGGGAGCGCAGCACCGCCGCCCACAGCAGCCCCTCCGCCCACAGGTCCGCGGCGTACGGGAAGGTGCCCTCGGTCTTCGCCGGTGCGTCGGCCGACAGGAGCGAGACGCCCAGGCCGTGCGGCGGCGACTCGACGGGGATCTGGACGCCCGCTGCGGGCGTCGCGGTGACGGCGCCCGCGCCGTCGCTCGTACCACTCATGCCGATCCCTCGCTTCGCCCGCCCCCGCATGCGCGGGGCGCGCCCCCTTCGACAACTCTCCCCCGGCCAGCGGCCGGGAGGACCCGCATGCTGCGCTCGGTCACCCGGTACCCCCCGGCTGCGAATCCCGGTGCGGTGCGCCCTCCGTCGGGTCGGCGGGTCCCGCCTGGTGGGGGATGCGCGCGGTTTCGGCCGGCGCCTCGGGGGCGGCCTCGGCCGCCTCGGCACGGGCCTTGACGACGTCGGCGACGGCGTCCAGGACGCCCCGGTAGCCGGAGCAGCGGCAGAGGTTGCCGCAGAGCGCCTTACGGGTCTCCAGCTCCGTGGGGGCGTGGTTGCCCTCCAGGAGGTCGTGCACGGTCATCGCCATGCCCGGTACGCAGAAGCCGCACTGCACGGCCCCGGACGCGGCCAGGGCGCGCTGCACGTCGGAGGGCACGCCGTGCTGCGCGAGCCCCTCGACGGTGCGGACCTCGCTGCCCGCCGTGGTGGCGGCCGGCACCAGGCAGGACGCGACCAGCCGCCCGTCCACCTGGACCGAACACGCCCCGCACTCCCCCTGGGAGCAGCCGTCCTTGGCGCCGGCCAGGCCGAGCCGCTCGCGCAGCACGTAGAGCAGCGACTCCCCGATCCACGCGTCGGTGACCGGCCGGTCGACGCCGTTGACCCGCAGCACGTAGGAGATCGCGGGGTGTTCGTCGTGGGCGTCCGCCCCTTCGGGGTCGCCGGGGGCCGCGGCGGGGTGCGCCTCGGCGACGGCGATGACGGGCCCTGCCGGTTCGGGCGCTTCGGACACTTCGGATGCTTCGGACGCGCCTTCGGCGTCCGCCGGTCCGGTCGGTCCGGTGGGCTCGGGGTCCGCCGCGGGGTGCGGTGCCTCGGCGGGCGCTTCGGGGGCGGCGGCCTCGGCGGCACCGGGGACGTCCACGGCATCGGCGCCGGCGCCGGCCGGTGCGGCGGGCGCGGCGGGCTCGACGGATGCGGGGTGCTCGGCCGGGGCGTCGTGCCCGGCGGGCGCGTCCACGGCTGCCGGCGCGGCGGGCACCGCACCGGGGTCGATCATGAACTCGCCGGAGGTGTCCGGCTGTTCGCCGTCCGCCGCCGGGATCGTCCAGCCCCCGTTGGCACCGGACGCGGGGGCGTCCGCGGGGGCCTCCTGGTGGGCGGCCGTCTCCTCTTGGGGCGGGGCCGGCGGCCACTGGGCCAGCGCGTCGGCCGGCAGCGACCAGTGCCCGGTCGCCCCGCCCGTCCCGGTCGTCGGGGTGGGGTCGGCCGGGTACGGGTCCACCGCGGGAGCCGCAAACCGCTCGCCGGCGCCTCCGGTGTCGCCCGCGGCGCCGCCCGTGGCGTTCAGGCCGGCCGCGAAGTTCCAGTGCCCGGTGCCGCCCGGCTGCCCGGCGGCGTTGTGCGGCGCCGCGCCGTATCCGCCGTACCCGCCGTCCTCGTAGCGCGCGGCGCCGTGCCCGGTCCGCCGGTCGTCGCCGACCAGGTATTCGCCGGACTCCTCCAGGGCGTCGTCCGCCGCCGGGACCGTCCAGGCGGCGCCGGTGGCCTCCGCGCTGCCCGCGACGGGCCAGTCGACCTGCTCGCCGCCCCACGGCTGGGCCGCTTCCGGGGCGCCGGCCTGATAGCCCACGGACGGGTTCCGGTGGGCCGTGGAGTGCCCGGCCCGGGCCGTCCCGCCGTACCCGGCCGACGGGTCGGCGTATCCGGCCGACGGGTCCGCGAACGGCATCGTCCACTGTCCGGTCGCCGCCGGGTCGGTGCCCGCGCCCGGAACCGAGGGCGCGGCGGTGTGCTGGGTGAAGGAGGCCGGCGGGGTGTAGCCGTGGCCGGGCGCGGCGAGCGGGTCCTGGCCCGGGGTGCCGTAACCGGCGCCGTACGCACCCGTGGTGAAGCCTTCCGGGAGCTGGACGAAGGCGGTCGCCTCCGACTCGTATTCGCCGCCCTGGGGGAGCCGCTGCCAGCCCTGGTCGGGGTGCGGGTGCTGCGGATGGCGGTTGTCTGCCTCAGTCACGAGAGCGCCCTCCCAAGTGCGCGGCGGGCCAGTGCTGCCACCGTACGGCGCAGGTGCAGCGCGGCCGGCGGCAGGGCCGCCGGTTCTGAACCGTCCTGCGGCGGCGCCGGATCGGGGATGCAGGCGGCGGCCACGTAGTCGCCGAAGGCGGCCAGCGCCTCGGGGACCAGGCCGCGTTCGCCGTCCCAGTCGATGAGCGAGGCCACCCACTGCTCGGCCTCCAGGGGGCGCAGCGGCATCGCGGCGACCGCGCCGACCGCGCAGCGCACATTGCGCCGGGCCGGGTCCAGGACCAGCGCGACCGAGGCGGTGGCGCGGCCGGGGCCGGTGCGCCCGGTGGCCTTGAGGAAGGTCTGCGGGGCGTGCAGCAGCGGCACCCGTACGAAGCCGACGAGTTCGCCGGGCTGGAGCATCTCGCGGCCGGTCAGCAGGTGGCTGACCGGGATCTCGCGGCGGCTGCCCTCGGGGCCGGCGACGATGAGCGTGGCCTCCAGGGCGGCGAGCACCGGGAGGGTGTCGCCGGTGGCGGCGGAGGTCACGATGTTGCCGCCGAGGGTCCCGGCGTTGCGGATCTGCGGCGGGCCGGCCGCGCGGGCGGCGGCGGCCAGGCCCGGGATGAGGGCGGCGAAGTCGGGGCGTCCCATACGGGCGAGGGTGAGGCCGGCGCCGAGCAGCGCATGGCCGTCCAGGTACTGCCAGCCGCGGATCTCGCTGATCCGGCCGAGGCCCACCAGGCCGGCCGGTCTGAGGAGTCCGGCGTTGACCGCCGCCATGAGGTCCGTGCCGCCCGCGACGGGCACGGCGGCGGGCATGGCGGTCAGTGCCGCCACCGCCTCGTCGAGCGAGGCCGGCAACGTCACCGTGTGCGACGCCTGCGGTGCGTGCGTGGTCAACCCAGCTGCCCCTTCCCCGGTGTCCCGGCAGTTCCGCTCCGCCGTACGGTACGTGCTCAGAGCCCGGACGTGGCAACTCTGGCACATCTTCGCGGGCCCGGTACGCGAGGGTCCGCGAAGCGCCGATCCGTCCCGGAAGAGGGTGCTGGTCCTGGTTCGTCCGCCGGTGCGGGTGGGTGGGCACCACCGTCCCAGGGTCCGGCCGCACGGGCGCCGGCCTTGCCCGGCGGCTCACACGTTCGGGGGCGCCCCGTCGATCGGGCGTCCGAGCAGGCCGGGACGCCGCTGCCAGGGGCGGGGGCCGCCGGGCGGGCGGTAGTCGACGCCGAGCGCGTCGAGCCGGGCGTAGTGGGCGGTCATCCGGCGGTCGAAGTCCTGGTAGTCGCGCAGGCGCGGCGCGGGCAGCCGCGACCAGGCGACCTCGGCGAGGGCGGCCAGCCGCGGGAAGACCTGGTAGTCGAGGCGCTGTTGACTGTCCATGACCTCGGTCCAGGCGTTGGCCTGGGTGCCCAGGACGTGCCCGGCCTGGGCGTCCGTCAGCTCCGGTGGCACCGGCTCGAAACGGTAGACGTCCTCCAGGGTGCGGACGTAGCCGATCGGCACCGGCTCGTCCGGGGAGGCGTGCTGACGGTGGTCCAGGTACACCTGCTGCTCGGGGCACATGACGACGTCGTGGCCGGATTTGGCCGCGGCCACGCCGCCCGCGCAGCCGCGCCAGGAGGACACCGCGGCGCCCTCCGCCAGGCCCCCTTCCAGGATTTCGTCCCAGCCGATGAGGCGCCGCCCGCGGGCGGTGAGCCAGCGGTCGAAGTGCCGGACGAACCAGCTCTGGAGGCCGTCCTCGCCGTCCAGGGACAGTGCGGCGATCCGGTCCTGGGCCGCCGGCGACGCCTTCCACTGGTCCTTGGGGCACTCGTCGCCGCCCAGGTGCACGAACCGCGAGGGGAAGAGCTCCAACACCTCCTCCAGCACGTGCTCGTAGAAGCGCAGAGTCGTGTCGGTGGGCGCCAGTACGTTGGGATTGACGCCCCAGGTGTCCCAGACCTTCAGGGAGGTGGTGTCGACGACGTCGGTGTTGCCCAGTTCCGGGTATGCCGCGATGGCGGCCTGGGAGTGGCCGGGGACATCGATTTCGGGGACGACGGTGATCTGCCGCCGCGCGGCGTAGGCGACGATCTCGCGGAGGTCGTCCTGGGTGTAGTAACCGCCGTGCGGGCGCGGGTCCCAGAGGGGGGAGGCGCGGTGGCCGAGCTTGGTGCGCTCGCGCCAGCCGCCGGTTTCGGTCAGCTTCGGGTAGCGGCGGATCTCGATCCGCCAGCCCTGGTCGTCGGTGAGGTGGAGGTGCAGGACGTTCAGCTTGTGCGCGGCCAGCAGGTCGACGTAGCGGAGCACGCCGTCCTTGGGCAGGAAGTGCCGGGCGACGTCGAGCATCAGGCCGCGCCAGCCGAAGCGCGGGGCGTCCTCGATCGTCTGCTCGGGCAGGGCGGCCGGCCGGCCGGGGACGAGCGGGGCGCGGCGGAAGGCGTCCGGGCCGAGGAGCTGACGGAGCGTCTGGGCACCCCAGAAGACGCCGGCCGGGCCGCCGCCGGCGATGCGCACGCCCCAGCGGGCGTCCGCCTCCAGGCGGTAGCCCTCCGCGGGCAGGGCCGGGTCGAGGGCCAGCGCGAGGGTGTCGGACGCCTCGCCGGAGCCGGGCGGCAGCGGCAGCCCGAAGGCGTCGCCGAGGGTGGCGCGCAGCCAGTGCGCGGTGTCCTCGGTCCCGGGAGCGGCGGCCAGCGCGGTCTGCCCGCCGAGCCGTACGGTCCCGGGGTGCGGCCCGTCGACGCTCAACGGCGCCGGGATCAGAGCCGTGCCACCGCCGCGGTCAGGATGGGTCCGTACTTCTGTCACGGCGTCAATCCTCACCGCCCCGGCGCGGCGGAAAACCCGCCGCGGCGGTCGGTGTCGCGGCCGGACCGGACGGACCCGCGGACCGGGGACGCCGACGGGTCCGGGTCCGTGCGGGACCCGGACCCGGAGGTACGGCGGGCACGGCGAACCGGCCCGGGGCGCAGGCCCTGCGGCTACTTCTTGCCGCCGTCCTTGCCGCCCTTGTCCTTGTCGCCGCCGGCGCCCATGGACTCGAAGATCTCCTTGCACATGGGGCAGACCGGGTACTTCTTCGGGTCGCGACCCGGGACCCAGACCTTGCCGCAGAGCGCCACGACGGGGGTACCGTCGAGCGCGCTCGCCATGATCTTGTCCTTCTGGACGTAGTGGGCGAAGCGCTCGTGGTCGCCGTCGCCGTGCGACACCTGCGGTGTCGGCTCTACGAGGGTCCCCGTACCTGCCCCGCGCTCGGGCTCAAGAGTGCTCATAACAGCCAAGGGTACTCACGCGCGCCGCGCGCCGGGAGCGTCGGCCCGCCGCCAGGTGCAGCGCCGGTCGCGACCGATCGGACAGGCCCTACGACGCGGCCACCGGCACACCGCCCCGGTCCCCGGCCGTCAGCCCCAGCTCCGTGGCGAACGCCAGCCCGGCCTCCGGGCGGACCTCGTACCAGCAGTCCCGGCCGCAGACCGCGTCCAGCAGCGCCGATATGTCCTGGGCACCGACCGCACGGGCCCCGGCCGCGGCGAGGAACGCGCGGACCGCGGCCGCCGCGTCGACCTCCGTCTCGGTCCGCGCCACCAGGTGCTCGATGATCTCGTCGACCGCCTCGTCGCCGGGCGCCGTCCAGCTCACCGCCATGGCCAGCCCGTCGTCCGGCATCGCCGCCGGATACGGGGCGCGGGCCCAGGCGCCGTCCTCGTACCAGTAGACGAACCCGAGGAGGTTCCCCCGGGCGTCGTCCCGCAGGCGCTCCCAGGGCAGCCACTCGGGGCCGCCGGCCAGGAAGTCGATCTGCCGGTCGCCGCTGTGCGTGTAGCTGCCGTCCGAGTCCTGGCCGCAGAGCACGGCGCGGCCGTCGCCGTAGAACGTCAGCCGCCACCAGTAGGCGCCGCCGTCGTTCCAGCACTGCAACCCGTCGGGGCCCCAGGAGAACTCGTCCCAGTCGTCCAGGGCCGCGGCCACCACCGCCAGCGTCGCGGCCCGCGCCCACAGCTGCTCCGGGTGGTCCAGATCCTCGGGCACGCTCGGCCTGTGCATGGCGCACTCTCCTGTCCGTCCTGCGCGGCCCCGATCGGGGTGTCCCCTGCGCATGGGGGTCCTCCCTGTTCGAGCGCAGTCGAGAACTTGGGGGAGGAGTTGGGAGCCTGGGGAGGCGACCGCGCACTGTTGCCTGACACAACGAACGATAGCGACGGGGTCTGACAATCCCCCATGACGAAGCTGTCACAAAGCGCCCGGTGCGCCCCCGGGCGCACCACCCGGCGGGTACAGGGGCGTGCGCGCCGTGCGCAGCGGGCCGCGGCGCGCCCCGGTCAGTTCAGCGAGGGGTCGTCCGGATACGTGGCCACCATCGCCAGTTCGTTCCGCTGCCGCCGCAGCACCGCCCGCCACAGCTGCTCGGGATCGGGCGAGGAGACATCGCCCGGCTCGGACTCGACGACGTACCAGGCGCCCTCCACCAGCTCGTCCTCCAGCTGGCCGGGCCCCCAGCCCGCGTACCCGGCGAAGATCCGCAGACTGCCGAGCACCGCCGCGAGCAGCTCCGGCGGGGCCTCCAGGTCCACCAGGCCGATCGCACCGTGCACCCGGCGCCAGCCCAACGGCTCGTCCTCGGCCACCGGGTCGTCGGCCGCCCCCATGGCCCGCGCGCCGGCCGGGTCGCCGGCCGCGCGATCCGTACGGGCGCCGCCCTCCATGGACGGGACGCCGCTGTCGCCGGGCAGCCCGCCGGGCACCACGGCCACGCCGAGCGCCGAGTCCAGCGAGACCGGGCCGCCCTGGAAGACCACCCCCGGCTCACCGGCGAGCTCGGCCCAGGGGGCGAGGATGTCCGCGACGCCGACCGGCGTGGGGCGGTTGAGGATCACGCCGAGGGAGCCCTCCTCGTCGTGGTCGAGGAGGAGCACCACCGCGCGGTCGAAATTCGGGTCGGCGAGTGCGGGTGTGGCGACGAGCAGCCGGCCTGTGAGCGAGGACACCTCGGTCATGGCCACATGATCCCGCACTTCTGCCCCGAGCGGGGAGTCGACGCCGGGACCGTTGCGAGAGCAGGGCAGGGCGTACGGCGGCAGCCCCGGCGCACGAGGGCCGCGCCCTATGCCCCATTCCAGACATTCTGCGCGTTTTTACCCAAAAGGCGATTACGAATCAAAGCGTGATCGTAGCGGAGCGTGTTGTGGCAAAGCCATTACATGCCGGAACCCCGCACGGCCATACGGACACCCCCTCGGCCGCCCTTACCATTTCCCCTGGCCCTGACCGACTCCAGGAACGCGAGATCCATGACCGTCTCTACTGACGACGTACTGCTTGTCCACGGCGGCACCCCGCTGGAGGGCGAGATCCGGGTTCGCGGTGCGAAGAACCTTGTGCCCAAGGCCATGGTCGCCGCGCTCCTCGGCAGCGGTCCCAGCCGGCTGCGCAACGTGCCCGACATCCGTGACGTACGGGTGGTGCGCGGACTGCTCCAGCTGCACGGCGTCACGGTGCGTCCCGGGGACGAGCCGGGCGAGCTGGTCCTCGACCCGTCGCACGTGGAGAGCGCCAACGTCGCGGACATCGACGCGCACGCCGGCTCCTCGCGGATCCCGATCCTGTTCTGCGGCCCGTTGCTGCACCGTCTGGGCCACGCGTTCATCCCGGGCCTGGGCGGCTGCGACATCGGCGGCCGGCCGGTGGACTTCCACTTCGACGTGCTGCGCCAGTTCGGCGCGAAGATCGAGAAGCGCGCCGACGGGCAGTACCTGGAGGCCCCGCAGCGGCTGCGCGGCTGCAAGATCCGGCTGCCGTACCCGTCGGTCGGCTCGACCGAGCAGGTGCTGCTGACGGCCGTACTGGCCGAGGGCGTCACCGAGCTGTCGAACGCCGCCGTGGAGCCGGAGATCGAGGACCTCATCTGCGTCCTGCAGAAGATGGGCGCGATCATCTCCATGGACACCGACCGGACGATCCGGATCACCGGTGTCGACAAGCTCGACGGCTACACCCACCGCGCCCTCCCGGACCGCCTGGAGGCGGCCTCCTGGGCGTCCGCGGCGCTGGCCACCGAGGGCAACATCTACGTCCGCGGCGCGCACCAGCGGTCGATGATGACGTTCCTGAACACCTTCCGTAAGGTCGGCGGCGCCTTCGAGATCGACGACGAGGGCATCCGCTTCTGGCACCCGGGCGGCTCGCTCGACGCCATCGCCCTGGAGACCGACGTCCACCCCGGCTTCCAGACCGACTGGCAGCAGCCGCTGGTCGTCGCGCTGACCCAGGCTTCGGGCCTGTCGATCGTGCACGAGACGGTCTACGAGTCCCGGCTCGGCTTCACCTCCGCGCTCAACCAGATGGGCGCGCACATCCAGCTCTACCGCGAGTGCCTGGGCGGCTCCGCCTGCCGCTTCGGCCAGCGCAACTTCCTGCACTCCGCGGTCGTCTCCGGCCCCACCAAGCTGCAGGGCGCCGACCTGGTCATCCCCGACCTGCGCGGCGGCTTCTCGTACCTGATCGCGGCGCTGGCGGCGCAGGGCACCTCACGGGTGCACGGCATCGACCTGATCAACCGCGGCTACGAGAACTTCATGGAGAAGCTCGTCGAACTGGGCGCGAAGGTCGAACTCCCCAACGGGGCGCTCCGGGGCTGAGGCGGACACGCCGATTCCCCCCCCCACCCCACCCACACACCCTCCCCCGCCCCCTCCCCCGAAGGGGGAGAGGGGGGTGGGGGCGGGGGCAGAAAACGGCAGGGCGATCCCCCTCCCCCTCGCTCCCCCTCACCCCACCCCTTCCCCCGCCCGCTCCGCCACCAGGACCGGCTTCTCGTGCGGGACCACCGTGCAGCGCGCGCCCACGGTCAGGTCGGCCGCCTCCCAGCTGGGCAGGTCGGCCTTGACCGGCACGCCGGACTCGGTGGTGAGGTGGAGCCGGGTGGTGGCTCCCAGGAAGGTCGCCACCCGTACGGTCGCGGTCGTCCCCTCCGCGTCCGCGTCCGTACGGATGGCGAGCCCCTCCGGCCGCAGCAGTACGTCGACCGCGCGGCCCGCCGCCGGGGCCGTCCCGTGGATGGGCAGCCGGCGGCCGAGGATTTCGACCACCCCGCCCTCCCGGACCGTGCCCGGCAGCCGGTTCATGGTGCCGACGAACTCCGCGACGAACGGGGTCGCCGGGCGCTCGTACAGCTCGTTGGGCGGGGCGCACTGTTCGAGCCGGCCGCCGCGCATCACCGCGACGCGGTCGGCCATGGACAGCGCCTCCTCTTGGTCGTGGGTGACGAAGACGGTGGTGATGCCGAGTTCGAGCTGGATGCGGCGGATCTCCTCCCGCAGGGTGAGCCGCACCTTGGCGTCCAGGGCGGACAGCGGCTCGTCCAGGAGGAGCACACGGGGGCGGATGGCGAGCGCGCGGGCCAGTGCGACGCGCTGCTGCTGGCCGCCGGAGAGCTGGTGCGGGTAGTGGCCGGCGCGGCCGGGCAGGCCGACGAGGTCCAGCAACTCCCGGGCCCGGGCGGTCCGTTCGGCGGCGGGGGTGTTGCGGACCCGCAGCCCGTAGGCGACGTTGCCGGCCGCCGTCATGTTGGGGAAGAGGCTGTACGACTGGAAGACCATGCCGATGTCGCGGCGGTTGGCCGGTACGGCGGTGACGTCCTCGCCGCCCATCAGGAGCGCGCCGCTGTCGGCGGTCTCGAAGCCGGCGATGATCCGCAGTGCGGTGGTCTTGCCGCAGCCTGAGGGTCCGAGCAGGGCGATCAGCTCGCCGGCGGCGATGTCGAGGTCGAGGCCGTCGAGGGCGGTGGTGGAGCCGAACTCCCGGCGCAGCCCTCGGAGTTGCAGCGGGACGGTCATGCGTTCTTCCTTTGTTCGCCGGCTCGGCGGGCCCGGCCGCCGGCCACGGTGGTGAGCAGGAGCAGCAGCCCCCAGGTGAGGAGCAGGCTGAGCATGGCGGCGGCGCCGGCGAGTTCCGCGTCCTGGCCGCCGACCTCGACCATCCAGACGGCGAACGGCCGGTAGCCGAGCACGGAGGCGACGGTGTACTCGCCGAGCACCATGGCCAGGCTGAGCACCGCCCCGCCGACCACCGCGCCACGCAGGTTCGGCAGCACCACCCGCCACAGCGTCACCAGCCGCGAGGCGCCCAGGCTGCGGGACGCCTCGACCAGGGTGCCGAGGTCGACGGCGCGCAGTCCGGCGTCCAGGGAGCGGTAGAGGAACGGCAGCGACATGACGGTGTAGAGCAGGACCAGGACGAGCGGGAAGTTCTCGTTCTGGATGGCCATCAGGGTTTCGTAGAACGGCGTACGGGCCAGGTCGGGCGCCCAGGAGAGGACCGTGTTGACGCCCGCGACCAGCGCGATCGGCGGCACCACGAGCGGCGTCATGCACAGGATCTCCAGCAGGGGCCGCAGCCGGGGCAGCCGCAGGTGGACCACGACCATGGCGGGCACCACCAGCAGCAGTCCCAGCACGACGGTGGTCAGGCCCAGTTCGACGGAGAGCAGCAGGCTGCCCGCCATGTCGGCGGAGATCAGGTGGCCGGTGTAGACGTCGAGGGTGAGGCCCTTGACGGGGTCGTCGACGGTGAACCAGACGGAGGCGGCGACGGGGACGAGGAAGTAGAGCAGCGCCGGCGCCAGGACGGCGAGGCGCCCGTAGGGGAGCCGGCGCCGGCCGCGGCGGGCGCCCGGTGCGCCGCTCGCGGGCCGTTCGCCGTCGTTGCCGGGTCGTTCGCCGTCGTCGGCGGGCCGCGGGGGTGCGTCCTGTGCCGTGGTCGTCATCCCAGCCATCGGGCGCTCCTCCGCTGCAGCGGTATCTGTACGGCCATCACCAGCAGCGCGATCAGCACCATGTTCAGGCTCATGGCCAGGGCGAGGTTCTCCTGGCCGGTCAGGACGTTGCCGGCCAGGGCGTTGGAGATCTGCACGGTGATCAGCGGCACCGAGCTGCCGACCATGACGGCGGCGGTGGCGTGTGAGGCGAAGGCGGTGCCGAAGAGCAGTACCGCGCCGCCGAGGAGGGAGGGGGCCAGGACGGGGATGCCGATGTGCCGCCAGAACTGGCCGCGGGTGGCGCCGCAGGAGGCGGCGGCCTCCTGCCACTGGGTGCGGAGCCCGTCGAGGGCGGGCAGGACGGTCACCACCATCAGCGGGATCATGAAGTACAGGTAAGCGAGCACCAGTCCGGTGAAGCTGTAGAGGCTGAATCCGGCGTCGGACAGCGCGAGCAGCCGGGTCAGGGTGCCGGTGGTGCCCAGGGTGGCGACGAAGGCGAAGGCGAGCGGGGCGCCGGAGAAGTTGGCGAGCACGCCGGAGGCGGCGACCACAGCCTTGCGGAGCGCGGGGCGGCGGGAGGAGACCACGGCCTGCGCGATGAGGGTGCCGGCGACGGTCGCCAGCAGGGCGGACACCAGGGAGAGTTGGATGCTGCCGCCGAGTCCGGTGGCGTAGATCCCGGACCAGGACTGGCGGGCGTTGGCCAGGGTGGCGTGGGCGGTGCCGGTGGCCGGGTCGGTGGCGGTGAAGGCGCCGTATACGAGGGCGCCGGCCGGCAGGCCGAAGCAGAGTGCCAGGAACGCGAAGAAGGGCAGGACGGCCGGCCAGTGGAGGCGGCCCGGTCGGCGGGTCCGGCGCCGGCCGGCGGGGGCGGTGTCCGCGGAGGCGGCAGGTCGGTCGGATCGGTCGGGTTGGTCGGGTTGGTCGGGTTGGTCGGGTTGGTCGCTCATGCGTGGGGGGTTTCTCCAGGGGGCGGGAAAGTGGGGGGAGTTGGGGTTACCCGACGGCCTTTCCCCAGCCCTCGGTGACGGCCACCTTGGCGGCGTCCTCCTGTTCCGGGGTGGGGAACTTCGGGGTGCCGTGGACGGCGGGCAGGCGGGCGGCGGCCTGCTTGTCGGCGGTGCCGTCGCGCTCCATCCGGTCGAGCAGCACGGGCCGGGAGTAGCCGCGCAGCCAGGTGTTCTGGCCTTCGGGGCTGTAGAGGAACTCCAGCCACAGCCGGGCGGCGGCGGGGTGCGGGGCGTAGGCGTTGACGGCCTGGTTGTAGTACTGGGCGTACTGGCCGTCGGAGGGGACGGCGACGCGCCAGTCGACGCCCTTGGACTTCAGGTCGCGGGCGTAGCCGAGGTTGAGGTAGTCCCAGTCGACGGAGATCGGGGTCTCGCCCTTGCGGATGGTGGCGAGGGAGGACTGCACGGGGACGAAGTTGCCGCGCTGCTTGAGCTTGCGGAAGAAGTCCAGGCCGGGGCGGATGTCGTCGAGGGAGCCGCCGTTGGCGAGTGCGGCGGCGAAGACCGCGGAGAACGCCGCGGACGCCTCGGTGGGGTTGCCGTTGAGCGCGATCTTGTCCTTGTACCGCGGGTCGAGGAGTTCGGCGAAGGTCGTCGGGCAGCGTTTGACGGCCTTGGCGTCGCAGCCGATGGAGACATAGCCGCCGTAGTTGTCGAGGGAGGTGCCGTCGGCCTGCTTCTGGGCGCCAGGGACGTGCTGCCACTCGGCCACCTTGTACGGGGCGAGGAGTCGTTTGCCGCGGGCGTTGCGCATGAAGGAGGTGCCGAGGTCGAGGGCGTCGACGGCGCGGTCCTGGCCGCGGCGCTTGTCGGCGGCCCCGAGGGCGAGCTGGCTGGTGCCGCCGGGGTTCTCGTTGTGGACCTGTATGCCGTACCTGCGCTCGAAGGTCCGGATCATCTCGCCGTAGTTCGCCCAATCGGGAGCGAGGGCATAGACGTTGAGCCGGCCTTCCTTCTTGGCGGCCCTGACGAGGCCGGCCATCCCGCCGAGGTCCGCGGCCGACCGGGCGGTGGCCGCCTTGCTGGTGACGGCGGCCGGGGCGTAGCCGCAGCCGGCGGCGGCCGGGGCGGCCACGAGGGCGGCGGCGCAGGCGGCGAGCGCGCGGCGCCGGCGGGCCGGTCGGAGTGGCTTCACGTCGGTACTCCTGGGTCTTCGGCTCTCCACTTGTATGAACAAGCCGCCGTCAGTAAGCCCCGACAAACTAACCTCAAGTCGTCCCCCGCACCAACCCCTGATGAACAATAAAACCGCAGGTCATAAGCGTTATGATGGAAAAGGTTTAGAGCTTCGCAGAGCGGTTAGACGCATACCCCGTACCTGCGTGGACAAGCCATTCTGTGCACAGTGATCTGACCCGCGAGGAGCCCCGTTGACCCGACGCCACCAGCAGATCGCCGAGACGCTGCGCCGGGCGATCACCGATGGCGACCTCCCTGTGGGCAGCGCGCTGCCCTCGGAGACCGAACTGGCCGCCGCCCACGGCGTCTCCCGCGGCACGGTCCGCCAGGCCCTGGCCGCGCTGCTCGGCGAGGGGCTGATCGGCTCCCGCCAGGGCGCCCGGCACATCGTGCTGAGCACCGCGCCGAGCCAGAGCTTCACCGAGCTGCGCAGCTTCGCCCAGTGGGCGCGGGCCGGCGGCCACTCCCCCGGCGGCCGGGTCCTGGAGTCGGCACGCGGCGCCGCCGACCGCGCGGAGGCCGCACTGCTCCAGCTGGCGCCCGGCGCCGGAGTGCTGCGGGTGGTGCGACTGCGCACGCTGGACGGCGCGCCCGTACTGCTGGAGCGGACCGTCTACGCGGGCTGGATCGCCGAGGCAGTCGAGGCGCTGCCGGCCGACTGTGAGTCGGTCACCCAGGCGCTCCTCGACTCCCACGGCCTGGTCTTCGCACACGGCGAGCACCATCTCGACGCGGTCGCCGCGGGCACCACCGACGCCCGGGAGTTGCGGGTGCGACGGGGCAGCCCGCTGCTGCGGGTGCGCCGTACGACGACCACCGCGGAGGGCCGCCCGGTCGAGACGTCCGACGACCGCTACCGCCCCGGCGCGGTGGTCTTCACCGTGCGCAACTCCACCCAGGCCAACCCCCTGGCCCGCACCCCGGCCGGCTGACCGCCCGCCCCGCCCGTCCGCCCCGCTTCCCTACCGAACAGCGAGCCCGCATGCCCACGCCCACTCCTCCCGACCGCGCGCTGCCCGCCGCCCTGCTGTGCGACATGGACGGCACCCTGGTCGACACCGAGCACCAGTGGCTGGCGACGGTGGCCGGCTTCCTGCGCGACCAGGGCGCCCCGGCCGGTGACGAGGCGGTCACCTCGTTCGCCGGCGCGCCCATCGACGACGCCGCCGCGCGCCTGGTGCGCGACCACGGCATCCGCATCGGCCTCACCCGGACGGCCGCCCTCCTGGACCGGGACTTCACTGCCCGGGTCGCGGCGGGGGTCGCCGTCCAGCCGGGCGCGCTGCGGCTGCTGGACCGGGCCCGGGCGCTCGGCATACCGGCGGCCCTGGTCACGGCCTCGGAGCGGCATGTCGCCGATCTGGTGCTGCGCACTCTGGGGGCGCACCGCTTCGCGCTGTCGGTGACGTCCGGCGAGGCGCCGCGCGGCAAGCCGCACCCGGACCCGTATCTGGCCGCCGCGGCCGGTCTCGGTGTCGACCCGGCCCACTGCCTGGCCGTCGAGGACACCCCCACCGGCGCCGCCGCCGCGCTGGCCGCGGGCTGCCGGCTGCTGGCGGTGCCGACGGTGCCGGGCATCGTCCCCGGCCCCCGTACGGCCGTGGTGGCGTCGCTGGAGGACGTGGAGCTCACCGACCTGCCGTTCCCCCGGGCCGCCTGAGCGCGCCGTAGACGGGCATACACAAGGGCGGCCACCCCGGGAGAGGGG
>NZ_JBNHIN010000042.1:71660-72761 GCF_050054615.1 Streptomyces sp. YGL11-2 | reverse complement strand
CCCCACGCTGACGGACACGCCTCGCGGCCGGTGCCCGAGCCGCCGTAAGCCACGGCTCAGGGCTCACGGCCATGGCCTACGGCTTCAGGGGCGCGTCGCGCTGGGTTCCGTCCGACGGGTCAGGGTCGGACAGGCTCTGACCGTGTGCGCGCAGTGCGGCGATCAGCCAGGCGAACGCCGGTACCTGTGAGGGGATCGGCGGACGCCCGTTCAGCACGCCGAGCAGCTGCCAGTACCGCTCCACCCGCTGGTCGGTGAAGGTGTCCAACTTCTCGGCCAGCCGGGCGCGTTCCGCCGCGGGCAGGCCGGGGCCGACGATCCGGTGCAGGATCTCCTCGCCGGCGGCCGATTCGGGAACGACGTGCTCGCGCACCGCCCGGCCGGCGAGCTCCGCGACCTTCGCCGGGTCGGGGCCCTCCGGCTGCTGCTCTCCCTGCGACCCGGCCACGGCCATCTCCCGTACCCGCTTCCGGAACGCCGCGTCGCCGACCAGCTCGGCCAGCTCCACCCAGGCCTCCACCTGCTCGGGAGTCGGGTCGGCGGGCAGGTGAGCCGGCATGGTGCGCATAGCGTGGGCCAGGTGAGCGCCGGGCGCCTCGGGGTCGATACCGTCGAAGGTCTCGTGGACGAACCCGTCGATGATCCGCTGCCGTTCGTCGGCGGACATCCGGGCCAGATCGTGCATCATCGTCATCTCCTCGGTCGTACTGTCACGTCGAGCGACCCGGTCGAGCACCGCGCGCCGCACCCGCAGGGTGCGGATCTCCGCGTCCAGTGCCCGTACATGGGCCCTGGCCACGTCGCGCACGGTCACCTGCCGGTCGAGTACCCGGCGTACCGTCTCCAGGTCCAACCCCAGCTCGCGCAGGGTGCGGACCAGGTCGAGGCGGGCGGCGGCACCGGCGTCGTAGAGCCGGAAGCCGCCTGCTGTGCGCCCGGCCGGCGCAAGGATGCCGATGTCGGACCAGAAGCGGATCGTGCGCACCGAAACCCCGGTGCGCCGGGCGAGGTCGCCGATGGTCAGCATCTCGATGTGGTCGCTCACGGGACCTACTCTCATCCCTCCAGCGGATGGAGAATCAAGCCCTTTTCGCGGGACCC
>NZ_JBNHIN010000042.1:12673-71499 GCF_050054615.1 Streptomyces sp. YGL11-2 | reverse complement strand
CCCCCCCCCCCCCCCCCCCCCCCCCCCCACTTCCCGGTCTGCGGAGACCGGGGGGTGGGGCGCCCTCGCGGGGGAGTACCGAGGGCGCCCCGGCTCGGGGACGGCCCGCCGGGGGCGCCGGCGGGCCGTGCGGGACCGTGTGGAGACGGTCAGTTGGGCCGCAGGGGCTCAGGGGCGGTGGAACTGCACGAGACCGCCGTTGTTCGGGCGGTCGAACCAGCCCCGGAAGGCCCAGTTGATGTAGCCGCCATCACCGTGGTTCGTGAAGTTTCCGTCCTCGAAGACCCAGATGCCGTAGATCACGCCGTCGTAGGTGGCGGAACCGTACGCCTTCACGCCGTTGAAGTGGTCCTCGTAGCCCTGGCTGAGGTTCATCACCATGACGTTGTACTTGCCGCCCGCGGCGTAGAACGCCGACTCCTCCAGGTTCTTGACGAAGCCCTCGCGGTTCTGGGCGGTCTTGATCGACGCCTCTATCTTGTTGGCGATGCCGAGCACGTCGATGTTGAAGTTCACATTGGCGTTGGCACCGGCGCTGACCGGCGAATCGCCGGCCGCTGCCGTGGCGGCGACCGGTGCGGCCGAAGCGGTTGCCGGGAAGGCGGCACCCGCAACGGTGAGTGCGGCTCCCAGGGCCACCGCTGCCACGCTCTTCTTCAGGACGCCCGAAGTGGACATGTTTCTCCTCGATCAACGATCAATGGGGGGCTGTGGTCCCCGCGGGAACGGAGACCGGGCCGGATCAGCGGGAAGAACCGCGGCTCCGGCACGGACACCAGGCTCGGCGGTGCCGCTCATGAACCGCTCATACCGCGCTCATGCGGGCCGATTCCCGCCATCGGACCCCAACGGACGGCATCGGCCCGCATCGCCCCGCATCGGACCGGGTCCGCCCGCATCCTGATGCACCAGACATGTCCACATAGTGAGAGGAGGGGGCAGGGCTGTCACCTTGCCATCGATTCCATGGTCTTTACTTGGGCAAGGGCGTACAGAGCGCGCCCTGTTCGGCGGTACGCACAAGAGGGCACCATGGTTCAGTTGCGGCTCCTAGGGCCGGTGGAGATCGAGACGGACCAGGGCCTGGCACTGGCTCTGGGGGCGGGCCGCGTCCGTACGGTGGCCGCGGTACTGATCAGCGAGGTCAACCAGGCGGTCCCGGTGCACCGGCTGATCGACCTGGCATGGGACGGGGATCCGCCGGCCCGGGCGCGGGGCGTGGTCCACAACCACGTGCACCGGCTGCGGCGCCTGTTGGCGGGCCACGCCGAACTCGCCACCCGGGGGCAGGGGTACGTACTGCTCGCCGATCCCGGCTCGGTGGACGTGCACCGCTTCCGTGGCCTGGTCGCCGGCGCCCGGGACGCCGAGCCCTGCGCGGCGGTCGCGATGCTGCGCCAGGCCCTGGGGCTGTGGCGGGGCGAGGCGCTGGCGGACGTGCCCGGCGAGCGGGTGCGCCGGACGCTGGGCATCGGCCTGTCGCAGGGGCGGCTGGCCGCGTTGCAGGAACTCGGCGGACGGCTGATGCTGCTCGGCCGGTACGGGGAACTGGTCACGGAGTTGACCGGGTGGATCGCGGAGCATCCGCTGCACGAGGAGCTGACCGCGCTGCTCATACGGGCCCTTCAGGCGTGCGGCCGGCAGGCCGAGGCCCTCGACCACTACCACCGGGCCCGCCGCCACCTGAAGGACCAGCTGGGCATCGACCCCGGCCCGGCGCTCAGCGGGGCGTACCTGGCGGTCCTCGGAGGCCGCGGCAGCCCCGCGCGAGCCGCCGCCGACCGCCCGCGGCCCGCGGTGCGGCCCCCGGCGCCGGACGCTCCTCCCTATCCGCCGCCGGCCCCGGCGCCCAACGGAAGGCCGTCGCCCGCAGGCCCGGGTGCGGCGCCGTACACCGCCCCGTACGCCGCGCCGTACGGCTACGACCACCGGCCCGGCCCCTCGCGCCGGATCGCCCAACTACCGCCCGCCGTAGTGGACTTCTGCGGCCGTGACCGGGAACTCGCGGTGCTGGACCAGCATCTGGAGCGGGTGCCGCGGCCGGTGTGCGTGGTGCTCGCCGGCGCGGGCGGGACCGGCAAGACCACCCTCGCGGTGCAGTGGGCGCACCACCGCAAGGCGGAGTTCCCGGACGGGCAGCTCTTCGCGGACCTGCGGGGCTTCGAGCGGCCCCCGATGCGGCCCGGCACGGTACTCACGTCGTTCCTGCGGACCCTGGGCGTCCGGGAAGCGGAGATACCCGAGTCCGTGACGGAGGCGGCGGCGCTCTACCGTTCGCTGCTCGCCGGCCGGCGGATGCTCGTTCTGCTGGACAACGCGGGCACCACCGAGCAGGCGCGCCCCCTCCTGCCCGCGACGCCGGGCTGCCTGGCGGTGGTGACCAGCCGGCGGCGGCTGAGCGGACTGGTGGTGCGCGACGGCGCCGCACTGGTCAGGGTGGGGTCGCTCACCACGGAGGAGGCGCTGCAACTGCTGGGCAACGCGCTGGGGCGGCAGCGCGTGGAGGCGGACGCGGCGGCGGCCGGGGCGCTCGTCGAGCGGTGCGACCGGCTGCCGCTGGCGCTGCGGATCGCCGCCGTCCGGCTGATGGCGCACCCCGAGTGGTCGTTGGACTGCTGGACGAAGAAGCTGGCCGACGAGAGCCGCTGGCTCCAGGAGCTGTCCGCGCACGACGCCGATCTGGCCATGGAGACCTGCCTCTACCTCAGCTACCGTGCCCTGTCGAGCGGCGCCGCCCGGCTCTTCCGCTTCCTCGGTCTGCACCCCGGCCCGTACGTGGAGACCCAGGACGCCGGCGTGCTGGCCGGCCAGGACACCGAGCGCACCCGCCGGCACCTCGCCGAACTGTGCGACGCCCACCTCCTCGAAGAACATGCCCAAGGCCACTATGTGTGGTCGGAGATGGTACGCAGCTACGCCGTGCAGTGCGTCACGGCGGAGGAGCCGCGGAGCGCCCGGGACCAGGCCGTACAGCGGCTGCTCGCCCACTTCGACCGGAGCCGGGTGCCTCCCTGTTGACGACGGTGCGTGCCCGCGGTGCTCCGGGCGCGCTCCCGCGGTCGCGGCGCGCGGCCGACCGACGCCGCCGGACCTGCAGCCGCTTCTCTGCCCCGATCGCGGCCCCCAGTTCTCGTCGGACTCGGATCCCCGTTACGCTCTGGGCCGGCACGGTGCCACCCGCCGGCCTGGCACAACGATCTGGACGGGGAATTTCCATGCGTTACCTGGTACGCGATCGCATGTTGGCTTTCCATGAGGAAGCCTGGATCGAAACCGAACACCGGGAGAAGCTGTACAAGGTCAACAGGAAACTGCTGCGCCTGCGGACCACCTTCGACTTCGTGGACACCCAGGGCAACCAGATCGCCAGCATCGTGAAGAAGGCGCTCACCTTCCACCACACCATCCTGATCAAGCGGGACGGCGAGCTGGTGGGCCGGATCAGCAAGCGGACGTTCAGCCTCTTCGGGGACCGCTTCAAGGTCAGTCTGCAAGACGGGCGGCGGCTGCGGATAGTCGGGAACTTCTGGGACCGGGAGTTCGACATCCAGCACGAGGGCACCACCCTGGCGCACATCTCCCGGCGCTGGTTCAGCATCCGGGACGCGTACGCCGTCGACGTGATGAGCCCGCAGGACGAGACGCTGCTGGTCGTCCTGGCAGTGTGCGTCGACCACACCCTTCAGGACCTCAAGGGCGAAAAGCTCACCAACCTCTGAGCCGGTGGGCGATCCGCGCGAGCGGGTCGTGCCGTGCACAGGGCGCGGGAGGTGGGCCTGCTGTGTGCGCGCCCATGGATCCTGGTGGCCCGCGCAGCCGCTTGAACGGGGTTTCGTCGGCATTTCCACGTCCTCCGGGAAAATGGGCGGGTCCGGGACATTCGACCGGAGTTGTTCGGCCATGACCGGCACCCCGCTCTCGTCCCAGGTCACAGTCGACCGGCAGCGCGCCACCCGGAGGAAGCGGGGCAGACGCCGGAGCGGCTTCGGTGGGGCAGGTCCCTGGGCGCGCCGAATCGTGACGGCGGTGGTCGCGATGGCGGCTGCCTTCGCCCGATGCCGGCCGCAACGCCGCGGGCGCGGTCGCGGGTGCGAACGCCTCGCGGCGATGCTGTCCGCGCAGGTGACTGCACGGGCTGACGAGGCAGGCCGACCCGCCGCGGTTGCCGTCGCCCTGACGACCGTCAGCCGGGGAGGGCGCCTCAGGGACGGGTCGGGGGTGGCGGGCGGACCGGGCCCATCGGCCGGAGGGCCGGCGGGCAAGGCGGCCTGCTGTCACGTCCCCGGGATGGTGGCGCGGAACTTCTTCGTCAGATCGGCGCCGCGGATCACCCCGCCCTGGTGGTACTTCAGCCCCCAGGCGTCGATCACCGAGCCGTCGGCGAACATGCAGGCGGAGGTCGCCTTGGACGGGTCGGTCTCGTTCCTGGCGCCCCAACCGCCGCCGTCCGTGGGCTTGTTGCCGAACATGGCGGTCCCGTTGATGCCCTGGCAGTAGGCGATGGACGGATTGCCGGGGCTGCTCGGGCCGGCGGGCTTGCGGACATAGGCGAGGGCGGCCAGGGTCGGCTTGTCCGCGGCCAGGGTGTCCGCGGCGATCATGATCTCGCTGCCGTCGCCGGCCGAGAAGACGCACATCTCGCGCTCACCGCCCAGCGGGGTGATCTTGTTGCCGGTGCCGGTGTAGTAAGGGACGCGGGTCTCGGCCTTTCCGCCCTGCTGCTCGCACCAGGCCGCATCCGCCGACACGACGTGCCGCGCGGGGGCGGCGGCGGGGTGACGATGGGCCGTACCGGCCGCGTTGGCCGTCACGGCCGTACCGGATACCAGGACGAGAACGGACACGGCAAGGGCATGGGAGCGCTTCACGCTTCCTCCTCAAGGACGTTGGGTGGGGGTGACGTCGCGGGGCCGGGCGCGGTGCACGCGCCCATCCTCAGCAACCCCCGTCCCCTCGTCAACGCACGTCATCCGGCCTCACGGTGGGGCCGGCGACATTGACGCGTTCGCGCGGGCGGACCCCGGGCGACGTGCCCCGACCAGGGGCCGGATCCGGCCAGTAACGCCGGGGTAACTCCCGTGCCCACCAGTCCGGTTCGGAACCGGTTAGAGTGGCCGGCCCATGCATCCCCCACTGCTGCGCATTCGTCTGCTCGGTGGGTTCCGGACGACACGCGAGGGCGGTGCACCGCTTGTGGAGCGGTGGTCGCGACCCAGCGCCCGGACCCTGGTCAAGCTGCTGGCCCTCGCCCCGGACCACGCACTCCACCGCGAGCAGATCATGGCCGTGTGCTGGCCGCACGCCGAACTCCGCGCCGCGCTGGGCAGTCTCCGCGTGGCGCTGCACACCGCCCGGCACGCGCTGGAGCCCGAGCTGCCGCCGCGCGGCGCCTCCGCGTATCTGAGCGGCGACGGCGACCTGCTGCGACTGGTATCGGACACGGTACGCGTGGACACCGACGAGGTCGAAGCCCTCGCCCGGCGGGCGCTGGGCAGCGGCGGACGACGGGAACTGGCCCACGCCCTGGAGGCGTTGACCGGCGAGCTGCTGCCCGAAGACCGCCACGCGCCCTGGGCGGAACCGGCCCGCCGACGCCTGGCCCGACACCGGACCGACCTGCGGCGGGCACTCGCCGATGACCGCCGGCCGCACGGCGGCGGGGCGGTGTGCCCCGAGGCGGACGCGGCGCGGGTACGGCTGGACTGGGCGCTGCATCTGGACCGTTCGGGACGCTACGAAGAAGCCGTCACCGTGGTGCGCGAGGCCCTGCGCTCGTACGAACGCGCAGGGCTGCGCGACGCCTGCGCCCTGGCCGCCGCCCGGCTGGCGGAGGTACTCGGTCGCAGCCGCGGCGCCGACGCGGCCCTGGCGGCCCTGGGCGCGCATCCGCCCGCCCCCGCCGCCCCCGACGACATCCGGGCCGCACACCACATGGCACGCTCGGCGGTCCTGTCCTACTCCGGCCGGTACGAGGAGGGCCTGGCCGCCGCGCGGGCGGCGGAGCGCTGTGCGGCAGCCGCCCGGGGGCCCGACCATCCGGTGCTGCTGGCCCGTTCGCTCGCGCAGCAGACCGTCTGCCTGGGCCTGTCCGGTCGCTCGGACGAGGCGGCCGGCCCCGCCGAATCGGCGCTGGCACCGGCCGCGGAGTCCGGTGACCGGGCACTGCTGGCCACCGTGCTGTCCGTACTGCGGGAGACCGAGCGCCGCGCGGGGCGGCACGCGGAAGCGCTGGCGTACGGGCGCCGCGCGCTGGCCCTGGCGGAACAGGCGGGCCGTCCCACGGCCACCGCCTTCGAGCGCGCCAACCTGGCGGAACTGCATCTCCTGCTCGGCGAACGGGCGGACGCCGAGCGGCTGGCGCTGGCCTCGGCCGAACTGGCCGAGCCGTTCGGCGGAACGGCACTGGCGTTCGCGCTGACCGCGCTGGCCCGCGTACGCGGCGGGGCGGCGCCGATGGAGGCCGTACGGCTGCTGGAACGGGCCGGACGCTGCGCGCAGGACGGCGGGCACCTTCAGGCCATCGACGAGGTGCGGCTGGCCTGGGCCGAGGTGGTGGCGACGCGCCGTGCACCGCCGTGACGGCGCCGACGATCCGCCCCGGACGCAGGGGCAGGGACGGAGGCCGTGGCGGGCGGAGCGCCGCCGGGGTCCGCCGACGCCACTCCCGCGTCCCGACGCCTGGCATCGGCATCGGCGTCGGCGTCGGCGTCGGCATCGGCATCGGCGTCGGGAGGGTTAGCCGAGATTGGTGAGGGGGAGCAGGTCACGCTCGGCGAAGACCTTCTTGGCGACGAGCGTGGCGTTGATCGACCGGGGCATGCCGCAGTAGACGGCGGAGTGCAGCAGGGCCTCGGAAATCTCGGTGGCGGTCAGGCCGACGTTGAGCGCGGCGTTGATGTGCACCTCGATCTCGATTTCGCAGCCCCCGAGCGCGGTGAGCACGCCCAGTGTGACCAACTGTCGTTCGCGTGGAGCCAGTTCGGGCCGGGAATACATGTCGCCGAACGCCCACGCCACCACCTGGTGACCCAGTTCCGGCGACGTGTCGGCGAGCGAGTCGACGATGCGCGCTCCCGCTTCGCCGTCGACCTGCTCCAGCACCTTCATGCCGTGCTCGTAGCGCTCTTCGCGGTTCATGGCTTCTCCTCAGAGGTCGGGTGTGCGCTCCGGTCGGCCGGTGCGATGTCTCCAGCCTGTCTGGAAAACCACCCACATCAGCTCCGTGGGCATTACTGGCTATACTTCCCATGCCTGGGAGGTATGGATGGAGCTACGGCTACTCGGCTACGCGGTCGCGATCGCGGAAGAGGGCAGCATCAGCGGTGCGGCGCGCCGGCTGCATCTGACGCAGCCCACGCTCAGCCGCCAACTGCGTGAAATGGAACGGCAGTTGGGTACCGCGCTGTTCATCAGGGAGGGGCGCGGGCTGACGCCGACGCAGGCCGGACAGGTTCTGGTGCGGCGTGCGGTCACCGTGCTCGCCGAGGCGGAGGCCGTACTGAAGGATGTGCGGCTGGCCGCGCAGGGCATGACCGGGCGGCTGACCGTGACCTTCGCCGGTTCGGGCATCAACGGACCGCTCGGCGGCGCGCTGAGCCGGGTACGGCGTGAACTTCCCCGGGTGGACCTCCAGTTGGAGGAGAGCTTCAACGACGCCGAGATGTCGACCGGCGTGCTGGAGGGCCGTTTCGACCTCGCGGTCCAGCGCCTCCCGATGCGCGATGCCCGGCTGGCCACCCAGGTCTGGTGGCGTGAGCCGCTCACCCTGTTCCTGCCGGCCGGCCATCCGCTGGCCCACCCCGCCGAACCCGCCCCGCTCACGGCCCTGGGCCAGATCCCCCTGGTCCTCTGGCCCCGGGAGGTTTCACCCCTGTCCTACGACGAGATCATCGCGCTCTGCCACGGAGCCGGCGTCGTGCCGCGGATCAGCGCGGAGGGCCGCAGCGTGCAGACCCTTCTGGCCCTGGTCGCGGCCAAGTTCGGCGCCGCGGTGCTCGCCGACTCGCACCGGGTGCTGCGCCGCGTCGGTGTGATCCCCCGGCCCCTGGCCGACACCTCGACCACCCTGCATCTGGTCTGGCGGGCCGACGACACCAACCCGCTCGTCGAGCGGATCCGCACCGTCCTCACCGACGCGCGGGTGGCCGGCTCAGGGGAGGGCAAGGCTGTGCTCCGCACGTCCGCCCCCACCCGCTGACGGCCGGGCCAGGGCGAACGGAATCCGCCACCACGGGCCGTTCGGTGCCCGGCCGCCGCGAGCCGGCGCAGCGGCGGCCCGGCCTCGGCGAGCCGCCGCACCCCGCCCGGCTGATCAGCGGTCCTCCGGTACTCCTCGGCCGCGATGCCGGGGCGTCGCCCGCCAACGGCCGGACCCCGCACCGGAAGTGACACGTCAAGACGAGACCGACCGTGCCGTCGCCGGTGTGCGCCGAACGGCCACCCGAGGACGGCAGCGGGGGTCTCCTGTAGGCCGCTCGCCTGTCACAGGGAGCGCAGGGCGCCTCCGTCGATGTGGATCATGCTTCCGGTGGTGTACGACGCCACCGGCGACAGCACGACGGCGGCCAGGCGGCCGAACTCCTCGGGTGTGCCGTATCGGCGCAGCGGGATGTCGGCGGTCCGTTGGGCGCGTGCCTGTTGGGGATCGCCGGTGGCCTCTTCGAGCCGGGTGAGGCGGTCGGTGGCGATGGAGCCGACCACGAAACCGTTGACTCTGATGCCGCGCGGGCCCAGTTCGTCGGCCAGCGTCTTGGCGGCCATGGCCAGTCCTGGCCGGAGCCCGTTGGACACGCTCATGTTCGGCCACGGGGCCTTCACCGACAGGGAAAGGACGAAGCCTATGGAGCCTCCGGAGGGCAGCACGGGGGCGGCTGAGCGTGCGACGCGCAGGGCACCGAGGAAGACGGACTCGAACGACTCACGCCACTGGGCGTCGGTGATGGTGGTGAGGGGGCCGGTCGGCGGACCGCCCACGCTGATCAGCGCACCGTCCAGCCGTCCGAACTGCCGCAGGGCGGCTGCCGTCAGGCGTTCGGCCGCTTCGGGGTCGGCGTTGTCGGCGACCAGGCCGATGGCATGGTCGGGGCCGCCCAGCTCCGCGACGGCCTTGTCCACCGCTTCCTGGGTGCGCGAGGACACCACCACCCGGGCTCCTTCCGCGGTGAGGGCGCGCGCCGCTGCCAGCCCGAGCCCCTTTGTCCCTCCCGTGACCAGAAAGACCTTGCCGTCGACCATCAGATCCACGGTCGCCACCCCCATGCCCATATCCCGATGCCTACAGGTCTCTTGTGCCTACAGGTCTCCTGGGAGCAACGCAGCGAACCTGCGTCCATATTCCGGGCTCGACGTCTCGTCAGGTGAGCAATCGGCCGGTGGTCCCGTCGGCGCCGGCCCGCCCCTCCGCTCACCGGCCGGCGCCGCTCGTCACGGCAGGGGTTGTGGCGGCCTGGGTCCGCAGTACTGGCCGCTGGGGCGCATACGGGCGGGGCGCTCGCCGTACTCCTCCAGGGCGTGGGCGATCCAGCCCGCGGTCCGGGCGACCGCATAGACCGTTTCGCCCGCCTCGGCGGGCATGCTCGTAGCGACCGTGAGCACCGCCAGCGCCAGATCGACATTGGCGTGCAGCGCGGTGTGCCGGGCGGTGGTGGCGACCACCTCGCGGGCGGCCTCCAGTACGGGCCGGGCCCGCGGTACGTCCGCCAGGAGCCCGAAGAGGGCGCGGGCAGGTGGTGGCTGATCAGGCCCTGTGGGTAGACAGCAGTCGAGCTGTACTGACGAACCGTCAAATTGCTGCTGTCGGGAGCCTGTTATGCCGCTGCGCCGCTCCGTCATGACCCTCGTCCTCAGTGTGGCCCTGCTGTGTGCCGTCCCCGCAGCCGTCCCCTCCACGGCGCCGGCGGTATCCGCGCGGACGGCCGCCCGGCCCGAGCCGGGAGGCACCCGCGGCAGGCCGGCAGGTGCCTGGCCCGTCCCCACCGGCACCGTCACCGCACCCGACGGCCGTACGCTCTTCACCGACCGGAACGGCCGCGTCCTGCGGTTGCGTGGGCTCAACCTGGGCAAGACCGACACGGTGACCGAGCGGCACATCGCCCGGCTCGCGCGCGACGGGTTCGACCTGATGCGGCTCAACATCCAGTGGGAGAAGGTCGAACCGCACCGCCACCGCCACGACACCCGCTATCTGCGCTACCTCGACCGGGTCCTGGGCTGGGCCGACCGCTACCGGGTACTGGTCCTGATCGACTGGCATCAGGACGTCTTCGGCCCGGCGTTCGGACACAACGGCATCCCCGCCTGGGCCACCCGCACCGACGGACTGCCCTTCGAGCCCAACCCGGATGACTGGTTCGCGGACTACTTCCAGCCCGCCGTACAGGCCGCCTTCACCCACCTCTACGACGACCCCGACCTGCGTGCCGCCCAGGCTGCCGTCTACGCCAGGGTCGCCACCGCTCTGCGCGGACACCCGTCCCTGCTCGGCTACGACCTGTTCAACGAGCCCTTCGGACCGGTTCCCGGCGACCCGGACAACCCCGAAGACCGGATCCGTGCCTCCGCCGCTCTGGAACGCGGCCGACTGGCAGCCATGTACCGGCGGCTGATCAGGGCCGTCCGCGCCGCCGACCCCAACGCCTGGCTCTTCCTCGAACCCACCGTCCTGGTCGGCCAGGGCGTTCCCACCAGCCTGCCCGGCTTCCACGACCCGCGGCCCGGCGCAGGCCGCCTGGGCTACGCTCCGCACTCCTACGACACCGCCGTCGAATCAGGCGCCGACTGGAACCCCGCGGACCGTTTCATCGAGCACTACGAAGCCGCCATCGGCGGCTACCCGACCGCCCACCGGCTACCGGTACTGGTCGGAGAGTGGGGCCCGCCCCAGGCAACCACCCCCGGGAACGCAGAGCTGATCCGAGGCCAGGTCGCCTCCATGGACCGCTTCGCCTCGGGCTGGGCGCTGTGGTACGACTGCCGCGCCACCAACGGCAGCGGCTACTGCGCCTACGGCCCCAACGGGGGCCCCGCCCCCGGCAAGGAGCCGGCCTTCGCCCCGTACGCACCGGTGGTGGCGGGCATCCCCCACGCCGACGCCTACACCCAGCCCACCGGGACCTACACCCTCACCCTCACCGCCGACGCGACCACACGGCATGCCTGGACGTTCCTCTCCCTGCCCACCACCGCTTTCCCCCACGGAGCGCGGGTGTCCGTCACCGGGGCGGGCCCGGCGGTTGTGGTGGCAGCCGGCCCCGGCCGGGCCGGGCTGCTGCTCCCGGCAGCCGGGCCGGGAGCCACGGTGCGGGTGACGGCAACCGCCCGCCGCCCCATGCCGGCCGGCGTGCCCCGTCCTGGTGGCGGATTCCGCCACGATGCGCGCTCCGTCGACCGTACTGACGTCAGCGTCGCCCCGCCCTCGGCTTCTGCTGCGCCCACTCGCGGGTGAGGGCCTGCACGGCGGATTCCGCGCGGGTCGCCCGCCGGCTGTCCGTGCGGACGGAGTTGGCGAACTCGACGTGTAGGAAGGGGATGTGGCGGTCGGCCGCGGCGCGGCCCTGGACGTTCTCGGTCCCTTCCAGGGGGCAGGAGCGGACCCAGGCCCGGCACACGCGGAAGGCCCGGCCGGCCAGGGCGTCCGCCAGGACCCGGCCGTCGGCGCGGCCGGCGCTCCCGACGCCGGGGGAGGCGATGACGTCGTAGCCGGGGGCGGAGTCGTCGGCGAAGCCGTGCACCTGGACGCCGGGGAGGCCGCGGGCGGCCAGCTCGTCGCAGACGGCGTCGAAGACGGTGTCGCGGCGGTGGGCGACGTCCGCCGCGCCGTCGCGTCCGGCGTCGCGGTGCGCCCCCGCGATGACCAGCACCCCCCCGGGGGAGTTCAGCAGTACGCGGGCGCCGAGCAACTCGGTGTGCTGGTCGGCGACCGGATGCGGTACCTGGACCGACCAGCGCACCGGCGCGGAGAGGTCGATGTAGACCCGGCCCCAGCCGCGAGGTGCGGGGATCTGCGTCGAACGGTCGGCGAGTTCCGCGTACTGACGGCCCGTCGTGGCGTCGAGGTGGACGCGCAGCTGGTAGTCGATGGCGGACAGCCGTCGCGCGGCCGCTTCGCGCCGGCCGTCGAGGACCAGTCCGACGGCTTCGGCCATCGTCCGCCGGTCGTCGCGGCGGGGCTGCCGGTACCCGGTGTCCGCGGAGAACGCGGCGGCGGAGGCGGCGATCCGGCGATCGAGCCGGACCGGCGACGGCCCGCTCGGATCCGCCGTCGCGCCGGGCCTCGGCGACGTCCCGGCGTCGTGCGGGGCGGGGCCGTCCGGACGGCCCGAGCAGCAGGCGACGAGCGCGGCGAGCAGGGTGAACAGGACGGCCGCCGAGGAGGCGAGTATCGAGGGGGACCTTCGGTGCGCAGTCATGGCCGCACCCACGATACGGGGGGCCATCACCTCGCCCACTTGTGCCCCGTTTATCCCCATTTGCAGTGCCCGTCGGGAGAGCAATTTCACTTTTCTTGAGGAACGCACAACTCTTTCTTTACTCTTCGGGTCGCACGTATCCGGGGTGTCTCCGCGCACCTCCGGCGTTCCCTCCGCAACGGGCGGTGGACGTGCGGAATCCGGATTCGTGAAAGGAGCACGGGGTGACCGCTTCGCGTACGAAGCGACGACACAAGGTCCGCCGACGAGCAGACATGTCCCTCATAGGCGGCATACGTCCACCGATCGCTGTGCTGTCGGCCCTGCTCCTCACGCTCGCGGGAATCACCGCACTCACCCTCGGCGCACCCGAGAACGTCCGTGTGCCGGAGGCCGTGCGCACCTCCCAGCAGTACGTCGCCGAGGACGCCGCCATCGCGCTGCGCGCCTCGCTCGACGAGTCGATCACCGACCTCACCCGCACCGCAACCCTGTTCAACCAAGGCCCGCCGGCGTCGCCGGACGCCGTACTGGACAAGGTCGGCAGCGTCTACCAGAAGTGGCGCGGCACCGCCGTCATCGAGATCAGGTCCGGCAAACTCCTCGGCGCACGCGGGGAGAACGTCCCACTCGCCGCGATCGACCGGAGCCGGCTCGACGGCGCGGACGGCCTCGCCCCCCGCCTGGTGCGCCTCCCCAACGGCCAGACCCGGCTGCTCACCATGGCGCTGCTGTCCTGGGACGGACGGCCGCAGCAACTCCTGGTCGGCGCAAGCAGCCTGAACGTGCCGGGCGTCCGCTTCGGCGCACACCGCGGCATCGGCATCGTCACCGCCGACGGCCGCGTGGCCGGCAGCCGCGGCGCGCTCGACGGCGCGGCGGAACGGGACCAGCTCGCATCGTTCGCCCGGACCGCGGCAGAGCGGGCGAAGCGGAACCCCATCACCGCCAAACAGCCGGGCGCGGGCGGCTACCCGGGGGTCAGCGGCCACCTCACCGGGGGCGCCTCGGAGGGCGGGCAGACCGTCGCCGGCTACGCCTCACTGGCGGCCCCCGCGCCGGGTGAGTCCACCGGTGCCGCCGGGCTCGGCCTCACCGTCGTCACCCAGGTCCGCGTCACCGAGCCGGCCGGGCAACTCGCCGGTCCGGCCTTCGGCCTGACCGTCGCGGGCGCCCTGCTCCTCATCGGCGCCACCGCGGTGCTCCTGCTGCTCTCGACCGTGCAACGCCCGCTGATCCGGCTGTTCCTGGAGAGCCGCCGGCTCACGCGGGGTGACCTGGCGCGCCCGGTGACCGTACCGCGGTCCGGCGAGGCCGCGCGCATCGGCGCGGCCCTGGAGCGGCTGCGGCTCCAACTGCGCGGCGCCCCGGCCGACTCCACCCCGGCGCCCGTTCCCCGCCGCCATGGCCTCGGCGCCGGTGCCCTGCTCGCCGTCAGCGCCGTCCTGCTGCTCGTCTGGTCGGCGCCGCTGATGCTGCTGCTCAACCGGGCCGACGACGGCGTCCGCATCCCGACCCAGACCGTCCGGGACCAGAAGGCGCGCACCGCGACGCTCAGCGACCGCGTGCGCCGGGCCCTCAACGAGGGACATGCCGACCTCACCGCCGTCGCCGCCCTGATGGGTGACGGCACCTCGCCCGACGAGATGCGGACCGTCCTCGCCCGCACGGCACGAGACCACCAGCGCTACGAGTCGATCGCCGTGTACGGTCCGGGCGGCGAGGCTCTCGCCACGGCCGGCCGCGCCCCCCACGCCACGCCGGGCACGGGCCCGTCCCAGGCACCCTTCCACGTGAGCGGGCAGGGCGGCACCAAGCCCGTCGTCACCGCCACCGCCGAGATACCCGGCCGCCCCGGCGCCGCCGTGGTGGGCGAGTTCCGCATCGACTTCGTCAACGGGCTCCTCGGCCGTCCGGGCCTCGGCGAGGTCCGCGTGGTCGACGCCCAGGGACGGGTCGTCGGCAGCAACACCGGCTACCGGGCCTTCCAGCAACTGCCCGACCACCTCGCCCCGTTGCTCGCCAAGAAGGAGGCGTCGGCCGCCGTCCAGCGCGACGGCGGACGCGTCCGGGTGGCCGCGGCCGCCCCGTTCGAGGGCGGCGGCGCGGCCCAGAAACTGACGTGGACAGTGGTCAGCTCGCAGCCCGCGTCCGCGCTGGCCATCCCCGAGTACACCCGGCAGAACCGCACGGTGCTGGTGGGCCTGCTCGGCGTCACCGCGGCGGCCGCCTGCCTGGGCTGGCTCCACATCGTCGTCGTCCGGCCGTTGCGCGCCCTGGCGGCGCACGCCGAACGGCTGGCGGACGGCGACCGCACGACCGTGCTCTTCCCCCGCCACCACGACGAGGTGGGCGCCGTCACCCGCAGCCTGGAACTGATCCGTCAGCAGCTGCAGAACCCGCAACGCCAGCGCGCGGGCGCCCCGCGCGCCTCGGCCGGAAGGACCCACTGACACCGTGCTTTTCCTCTACGCCGTGCTCGTGGTGTGCGGTGCCGTGCTGCTGATCGCCGGAGTGATCGAGCAGCGGCGGCACTTCGCCAACCTCGACCGCATCCCCACCCGCGTCCTGATCAACGGCATCCGTGGCAAGAGCTCCATCACCCGCCTGTGCGCGGGCGCCCTGCGCGGCGGCCGGCTCACCACCGTCGCCAAGACCACCGGCACCGCCGCCCGCTTCATCCACCCCGACGCCACCGAGGAGCCCGTCTACCGCAAGTTCGGCATCGCCAACGTCGTCGAGCAGATCGGCATCGTGCGCCGCGCCGCCGCCTACCGGCCCGACGCCCTGGTCATCGAGTGCATGGCGGTGATGCCCGCGCTCCAGGAGATCAACCAGTCCAAGCTGATCCGCTCCACGATCGGCGTGCTGTGCAACGTCCGTGAGGACCACCTCGCCGAAATGGGGCCGACCCTGGACGACGTGGCACGTTCGCTGTGCCGTTCCATGCCGGAGAACGGGATCTGCGTGACGGCGGAGAAGGACCGCTTCGCCATCCTCCAGGAAGAGGCCGACGCCCGGAACTGCCGGCTGATCTACGCCGACCCGGACACCGTCAGCGACGAGGAGCTGCGCGGCTTCAGCTGGTTCACCTTCAAGGAGAATGTCGCCATCGCCCTGGCCGTCGCCGAACTCCTCGGCGTGGAACGCCGGACCGCGCTCCAGGGCATGTACGACGCCCCGCCGGACCCCGGCGTCCTGTCCGTGGAGCGATACCGCACGCCCGAGGGAAAGAAGCTCCGCTTCGCCAACGTCTTCGCGGCCAACGACCCCGAGTCGACGCTGATGAACATCAACCAGCTGCTCGACCTCGGCGCCATCCACCGGCCCCTCAGCGTGGTCGTCAACTGCCGCCCGGACCGCGTCGAACGCAACGCCCAGATGGGCGAGTTGATCCCCGACCTCGACCCCGAGCACGTCTTCGTCATCGGGCACCCGGCCAGATCCGCCATCGACGCGATCCCGGCAGCCTGCCGGGACCGGGCGGTGGACCTCGGCGGGGACCGGCGCGATCCGGAGGAGTTCATGGGGCAGTTGCTGAGCCGGCTCGGCCCCGACTCCTCGCTGGTCGCCATCGGCAACATCCACGGCCAGGGCGAGCTGCTTCTGGAGCACCTCGCGCACCTCGCGCCGGACGAGGACCCCGCCGACCGCAGTGGCGGGGACGACGACGCGCACGACGACCCGGCGCCGATGCACGCGCCGCATCTCGACCCCTACCAGCACCACCCCCAGGCACACGAGGAGCGCCACACCGCCATGTCCGCGCCGCCGCCGGCACCCGCCGCCCCGGATCGGCCCTCGGCGCCGCCCGCGGGCGGGCCGGGCGCGCTCGAACCAGCCCGCCTCCGGGGCCCGTTCGAGCCGCCGATCCCGCCCGTACGCCCCACCGACGACGCCCAGCAGTGGCACACCCCAGGAGAACAGCACCGTTGATCCCCTCCGTCCTCACCCCCGAGATCGCCGCGATCGGCATCGCGATCGGGCTGCTCTTCTCCCTGATCTGCTACCTGACGACCAACCTCTCCCCAGGCGGCATGATCACCCCGGGCTGGCTGGCCCTGACCCTCGTCGAGGACCTCCAGCGCGCCGCGATGGTGGTCGGCGTCACCGTCCTCACCTACCTCGGCACACTCCTGATCCAGCGGTACGTGATCCTCTACGGCAAGCGGCTGTTCGCCGCGGTCGTGCTGCTCGGCGTCACCCTCCAGGCCACCGTGATGATCGTGCTCTCCCTGGAGTTCCCGCTGATGTACGCGAACCAGACGCTCGGCTTCATCGTGCCGGGCCTGATCGCCTACCAGTTGGTGCGGCAGCCCAAGGGCCCCACCCTCCTGGCCACGGGCTCGGTGACGCTCATGGCCTACGTCGTCCTCACCGCCGGAATCCTCCTCGGCCTCATGCCGTCCGCTTAACCCCCCGGAGCCCCACCGCATGCCCCCCAAGAAGCGCCCCCTGCTGCACGCCCTGACGGTCCTCTCCCTCCTGGCCGGCAGCGCATACCTGACCGTGGAACTCCGCAAGGACGAACAGGACAAGGCACCCCGGGCGCAGGCCGTCACCGACACCCCGCTCAACGGCTCCGCTGCGGGCCGACCGGGCGCGCAGACCTGGGAACGTCTGAAGAACCCCGACCGCACGGTGCTGCGCGGCGAGGGCGGCCAGGTCCTGGCCACCTTCACGGACCGGTCCCGCACCGCCACGCTCAAGGGCCCCTCGCGCACCTTCGGCGAGTCCGCGAACACCGCGACCCGCGTGGTCACCGAGGACTGGGTACGCCTGATGCCCGAGGCGTGGCGTGCCGGGGCCGAGCAGGAACGCTGGTTCGGGGACTGGTTCCGGCAGTACCACGGCAGCCAGGAGGACGACCTCTTCGCCATCGCCTTCCAGTACGTCACCGGAGCGCCCGTCAAGAAGGACGACAAGGGCATCGCATACGCCGGCGACGCCAAGTTCGGCCCGGTCAACCCCGACCTGGCCAAGCACCGCGGCACTCCACTGCTCGAACAGTCCGACTTCTTCGACTACTTGGGCATCCCGTACAGCTTCCGCGACGGCACCGCCACACGCCCCGAAGCGGCCCGTTACCGCGCCGTCGACTGCTCCGGCTACATGCGACTGGTCTTCGGCTACCGGGCCCGCTACCCGCTGGCCCCCGGCGACGGCAAGGGCAACGGCCTGCCCCGCACCGCCAACGGCATGGGCCGCTCCCACCTGGGCGCCGACATCATCCCGCTGTCCGGCCCGGCCCCCTGGTACCAACGCCCGCAGAACATCGACCTGCTCCAGCCGGGAGACCTGGTGTTCTTCAAGATGGACCACCACACCGGCGACCGCTTGGACCACGTCGGCCTGTACCTGGGCCCCGACACCGAGGGCCACAAGGTCTTCATCTCCAGCCGCAAGGAGGTCAACGGCCCGACCATCGGCGACACCGGCGGAGTGTCCCGACTCGACGGCAACGGCTTCTACGCCCAGCTCCTCCGCAACGCCAAACGCCTCTGACACCCACGCCGGGGCGGGAAGGCGGCCGCGTGCCTCAACGAGGACCTTCGCCTGGGCCGACGACGCGTACCCGTCCCCGGCGCGCCACCGCTGCGCGAGCAGCCTGCCCGGTCCATTGGACGGCAAAAGGCAAGGGCAAGGAGAACTCTCTCCCTGCCACTTTCAACGTATAGCGCGCTGGGGGGCTTGCCGCAAGGCCCGGGTCACGGCGCAGAATCGTCGGCCGATGTCACAACCTGCGGAAAGGGGGGCACGACGTGCGCGTGTTGTTGTCGACGTATGGGGGACGCGGTGACGTCGAACCGGAGGTGGGACCGGCAGTGCAGTTGCAGTGGCAGTTGCGGGTGCTCGGCGCGGAGGTGCGGGGCTGCGCGCCGTTCGACCGGGCGGAGCGGCCGGCCGACCTGTCAGAGGAAAGGCAACCAGGGATGACGACGTGCTCGACAAGAGCTTCGACAGAGTGGGAGGCGCCGGTGATGCGACCGGCCACCACCGTGCAACGGATCACGGTTGCCTCGGCGGTATCGCAATGACTGAGCAGTACGTGTGGGATCTTCACGAGGTTGACGAGACGCAGGTCGCGGTCGTTGGCGGCAAGGGCGCGCACCTGGGCGGACTGTCGCGGATCGAAGGCATCCGCGTGCCGGGTGGCTTCTGTGTGACGACGGACGCCTTCCGGCGGATCATGGCGGAAGCGCCGTCGATCGACGATCGGCTCGATCAGTTGTCGCGCCTGACTCGCCTTGATGGAGAGGGGGACGACCGGGAGGCGATCCGCACGCTCAGCGCGCAGATTCGTCGGACCATCGAAGGGATGGCCATCCCGGGCGATCTCGCGGCGGTGATCGCCCGGGCGCTCGCCCAGCTCGGCGAGCAAGCCGCCTACGCCGTCCGATCCAGCGCGACGGCGGAGGACCTGCCGACGGCCTCCTTCGCCGGCCAGCAGGACACGTACCTGAACGTCGTGGGGCCGACGGCGATCCTCCAACACATCAGCCGGTGCTGGGCCTCGCTGTTCACCGAGCGGGCCGTGACCTACCGCCAGCGGAACGGCATCGACCACCGTACGGTCCACATGGCCGTGGTCGTGCAGCAGATGGTCTTCCCGGATGCGGCCGGCATCCTGTTCACGGCCGACCCCGTCACGGGCAACCGGAAGGTCGCCACCGTGGACGCCGGCTTCGGCCTCGGCGAGGCCCTGGTCTCCGGCCTGGTGAACCCGGACGTCTTCACGGTGCGGCACGGTGAAGTCGTCGCCAAGGCGATCGCCGCCAAACAGCGTGCTGTTCACGCCCTGCCGGCCGGCGGTACGCAGGAAGTGGCGATCGACTCGCAGCGGCAGGAGCAGCCGGCGCTGACGGACGCGCAGGTCGTGCGGCTCGTGCACCTCGGGCGGCGGATCGAGGCGCACTTCGGCCGCCCCCAGGACATCGAATGGTGCCTGGTCGACGATGGCTTCCAGATCGTTCAGAGCCGGCCGATCACGACGCTGTTCCCCGTTCCCGAGACCGGCGACCAGGAGAATCACGTCTACGTCTCCGTCGGTCATGGGCAGATGATGACCGACCCCATGAAGCCCCTGGGGCTCTCGATGTGGCAGCTGACGGCCATGGTGCCGATGCACGAGGCCGGCGGGAGGCTGTTCGTCGACGTCACCCGGCGCCTGGCCTCGCCCGCGAGCCGCGCCGGCCTCCTGGACGTCTTCGGGAGAGGCGATCCGTTGATCCGGGACGCTCTGGAGACCGTCCTCGACCGCGACGGCTTCGTCCCGTCGCTCCCGGACGCCCCTCCCGGCAGGCCGCAGTCCGGCGAGCCGCCGGCCAGCGGTGCGTCCGCCCCGATCGAGACCGATCCGGCCATCGTCACCGAGCTGATCGAGCGCAGCCAGGTGTCCGTCGCCGCCCTGGAGCGCGACATCCGGACGAAGACCGGACCGGCGCTGTTCGACTTCCTGCTGGATGCCTTCGAGGAGCACAAGCGAGTCCTCAGTGATCCGCTGAACCTTCAGGCGATCATGGCGGGGATGGAGGCCACGTGGTGGCTCAACGACAAGCTGCAGGAGTGGCTGGGCGAGAAGAACGCGGCTGACACGCTCACCTTGTCCGCCCCCGACAACATCACGTCGGAGATGGGACTGGCGCTGCTCGACGTCGCGGACGTGATCCGCCCGCAGCCGGAGGTGGTGGCGTTCCTGCAGGGCGTCGAGGACGAGGGCTTCCTGGACGAGCTGGCGAAGCTCGCGGGCGGGACCGAAGCGCGCGACGCCATAGAGGCATACCTCGACCGGTACGGCATGCGCTGCGTCGGCGAGATCGACATCACGAGGCCGCGTTGGCGCGAGCGCCCCAGCACGCTGGTGCCCGTGATCCTCGACAACGTCAGGAACTTCGAGCCGGGCGCCGCCGAGCGACGCTTCGAGCAAGGACGGCAGAAGGCGCAGAAGAAGGAACAGGACGTGCTGTCACGCTTGCGGGCGCTGCCGGACGGGGACCGGAAAGCCGACGAGGCCAAGCGGATGATCGACCGGGTCCGAACCTTCATCGGGTACCGGGAGTACCCGAAGTACGGCATCGTCAGCCGCTACTTCGTCTACAAGCAGGCCCTGCTGGAGGAGGCCGAGCGCCTCGTGCAGGCCAACGTGCTTCCTGAGAAGGAGGACATCTTCTACCTCACGTTCCAGGAGTTCCACGGCGTCGTGCGCTCGCACCAGGTGGACGACCAACTCATCCAGCAGCGCAAGGACGCGTTCCGGTCGTACCACGCGCTCACACCGCCCCGGGTGCTCACATCGGATGGCGAGGCCCTCACCGGGGCGTACCGGCGCGACGACGTGCCGGCCGGCGCCCTGATCGGCCTACCCGTTTCCGCCGGGACCATCGAGGGGCGGGCCCGCGTCATCCTCGACATGGCGGAGGCCGATCTCGAAGCGGGCGACATCCTGGTCACGATCTTCACGGACCCCAGCTGGTCGCCGCTGTTCGTCGGAATCGCGGGCCTGGTGACGGAGGTGGGCGGCCTGATGACCCATGGCGCAGTGATCGCCCGGGAGTACGGCTTGCCGGCCGTCGTGGGCGTGGAGCAGGCCACCCGGCTGATCCGGGACGGGCAGCGGATCCGCGTGCACGGAACCGACGGGTACATCGAGATCCTGCCGTGACCGACCACACCGAGCAGCCCCATCCGTAGCTTCCGACGCGACAACGCCAAGCAGTCGATGACCACCCCACGACCGCCGCCCGCAACGCCCGCACGCGGATGCGACCCGTAACTGTTCGTCACCGGGGAAGTGCCTCTCCGCCACCACGTACAGGACCCTCGGCACGTCCTGTCGTCGCAGCTCAGAGGCACTTTCCACGTTCTCGATCACCTAGCGGAAAGCGCCCGCCCCGAAAGCCCGAGACCAGAGTTGATCGGCCGGACCCGGTCGCGCAGGATGTCCCCATGCGGATACTGATGCCCCTGCCCGACCGGGACTTCGACGTCACCGAGGTGGCCGTTCCGTGGCAGACGCTCACCGAGGCGGGCCATGAGGTGGTCATCGCGACAGAGCGTGAGGGAGTCACCCCTGTCGGCGACCCGAGGCTGCTGGACGGGGTCCTCTTCGGGCGGCTGGGCGCCGAGTCGGAGCCCCAGCAGTTCTACCGCCGGATGGTGGCCGACCCACGCTTTCGCGGTGCTGTGGCCTGGCAGGATCTCGTGGCCGCTGACTACGACGGTCTGCTGCTGGCCGGCGGGCATGCCCGCGGAATGCGGCAGTATCTGGGATCGGCGGTGCTGCAGCTGAAGGTGGCCGAGTTCTGGCGGCTGGGACGGCCGGTCGGGGCGATCTGCCATGGGCCGCTGCTGCTCGCCCGCGCGCAGGACCAGGCTACCGGCCGCAGTGTGCTGTACGGGCGCCGCACCACCTGCCTGCCCAAGTACCTGGAGCGATCTGCCTATCTGCTGACGGCCTGGCGCCTCGGCCGCTACTACCGCACCTACCCGGCCTACGTGGAGGACGAGGTCACTGCCGCCCTTGCCGCGGCGTCCGACTTCCAGCGCGGCCCGCGCACGCTGTCGCAGCGAGGCACAGCCACTGACCATCGCCCAGCCTTCATCGTCGAGGACGGCAACTACCTCTCGGCCCGCTGGCCCGGCGACGCCTATCTCTTCGCCGGGCGGTTCCTCACCATGGTGGAGAAGACCGCCCGCGCCTGATCCCCCCCGTGAACAACCCTCCATCCAGGGCTCTGCAGGGGCGGTGAAATCGACGTGTGGTGCCATCAACTGTCCAGCGGCGAGGGCAGAATCTCGCCCCCGGTCGCATCACGGCTCGGACGGGTCCTAGGGTGTCGACGTGAACGGCTTGAGGTGCACCCAGTGTGGAGTTGTCGGGCTGGAGCCCGGCTTTGTTGACGATGCGGGCCAAGGCTCTGCCGGATATACGCGTTGGATTGCTGGTGTCCTGGAGCGTGGCCCGTTCGGTGGCGCCAAGAGGGCGGGACGAATGCGCCGGCAGATCGACGCCTACCGTTGTTCCCAGTGCGGGCATCTGGAACTCTTTGCCACCACACCGTGCTGAACTCAGCTCGAATTGACGGGCGTTCGGCCCCTATCAGGCACCAGCCGCGACGAGGAGCCCCAGGAGGGCGGCGATCGCCAGCCCCCGTAGCGGAATGCCGATGCCTTTGGGCAGGGCTCCGGCATTCGCCCCGACGAAGACGACCCCGAAGACACCACCGATAAGCCTGGGTATGTGATGTCGCGTCATGCTCGTCACCTTTTCACCTCGCCGATCACGCAACAACGCTCTTGAGGAGCGGGGGGCGGCGCAGGTGATTTCGCTGTAACGCCGGCCGCGTGCCGCCGCCTGGCATGCCTTGCCCCGGCGTAACGGGCAAGATTTCACCTGCCCTTGAGGGCAATGCCCAACGTGCACCCACGTGCATGGAGGGCATCGCATGCCCAAACGCCCCGCAGCTCCGTTGGTGCGGAGAGGATCGGCCAAGTGAATTCCGTTGAGCCAGGCCGTCCGGGACTCGGTGAAGGCCGGGGAGCCGGTGTGCCGCAACAGTCGGCGCACGGGCCAACGCCGGTCCAGCGCGGCATGGTTGGCCGCTGGCCACGAGATTCTCGCGGCGTGTTGGCACCGGGTCTCCGGCTCAGGTCACTGGGTGGAGATCTTGTGAACGGTGGTGTCGTCGGGGTTCAGCCGTCGCCCGTCCACGGAGAGCACTTCCAGTGCGCGGAGGCGATGTCCCTGCCGGCGGTCGACCAACTGTGAGTGTGGTTCTCCGGGGGCGAAGAAGTGCTGTTCGCCCCACTGCCGCAGTGCCACGATGACGGGGAAGAGTGCCTTGCCCTTGGGGGTCAGTACGTACTCGCGGTAGGCGCTGCCGTCCGAGGCGGGGACGGATTCGAGGACTCCGCCGGCGACCAGGGTGCGCAGACGCGCGGTGAGGATGTTCTTCGCCACGCCGAGGCTGCGCTGGAACTCCCCGAAGCGCCTGCTTCCGTCGAAGGCGTCCCGCACGATCAGCAGGGACCACCAGTCGCCGATCGCGTCCACGGACCGGGCGACGGGACATTCACTGTCGTCGAAGCGCGTCCTGGTCACCATGACGTCCCTCACTCTCATGCTGGTTGCAACATGCTACCAAGAAAGTTACCGTCACCTTCGGTGGCAAGTTGAAACCAGATCTGTGGGGGAGTGCCGATGCCTGACAGCAGTGAGGCCGTGACACGACGGACCGAGGCTCGAAGCGGGGAAGGTTCCGCGTTCGTCCTGTCCCGTGGCGTCGTCGTACTGTTCGCCGTCGCCTGCGGGGCAGCGGTGGCCAACGTCTACTTCGCCCAGCCGCTCCTGGTGACCATGGGCCACGACCTCGCCATGAGCCCGGCACTTGTCGGCAGCGTGGTCACCCTCACGCATGTCGGATACGGACTGGGACTCTTCTTCCTCGTGCCGCTGGGCGACGTGGTCGACCGCAGACGGCTCATCGTGGCCCAGTTGCTGCTCCTGGTGGTGGCGCTGGCCGTGGTAACCGCCGCCCACACGGCGGCGATCCTGCTCGCGGGGATGGCCGCGACGGGGCTTCTCGCGGTCGTCACACAGACGCTGGTGGCCTTCGCGGCATCACTGGCCCCTCCCGCCGGGCGCGGACGGGTCGTCGGTCTGGTCACCAGCGGCGTGGTCGTCGGAATCCTGCTCGCCCGCACCGCATCCGGCCTCATGGCCGATCTCGCGGGCTGGCGCTCCGTCTACCTCGCCTCGGCGTCGCTCACCGCTCTGCTCGCACTGGTCCTGTACCGAGTGCTGCCGCGCCACAGTGACGTTCCGCCGACAACCCTGCGCTACGGACGGCTCCTTCGCTCCACGATCACGCTGTTCGCACGGGAACGACTGCTGCGGCTCCGGGCCCTGTTCGGTCTGCTGGTCTTCGCCGCCTTCAGCACCCTGTGGAGCAGCGTCGCGCTGCCGCTCAGCGAGGCCCCGTGCTTCCTGTCCCACAGCGCGATCGGGGCGCTGGGGCTGATCGGTGTCGCCGGCGCCCTGGCCGCGACCATGGCGGGCCGCCTGAACGACCGTGGACTGTCGCGGCGGACCACCGGTATCGCCCTGGCACTGCTGGCGGCCTCGTGGTTGCCCTTGTCCTTCACCCGCAGCTCGCTCTGGGCCCTGGTCGTCGGGGTGATCCTTCTCGACCTGGCCGTACAGGCGGTCCATGTCACCAACCAGACCCTGATCTACGCGCTGCACCCGGACGCGGGCAGCCGACTGATCGGCGGATACATGGTCTTCTACTCGATCGGCAGTGCCACCGGCGCCATCGCCGCGACCTCCCTCTACACGGTGGCCGGCTGGGGCGCCGTATGCGCACTGGGTGCCGCGTTCAGCTGCCTCGGGCTCGTGTTGTGGGCGTTCACTCGACACGGTGCCCCGGACCCCGCCGCCAAGGCGACCTCTCGCAGCGAAGGTTGAGCGTTCTCGCCGAACGTTGAGACCCGTCCCTCCCGCCGACGAAAGGGCGATCCCGGGAGCCTGAGCGTGCTGGTGCCACTGCTCCTGCAGGACGGCTTTCGCCAGCGCGATCACGATCCGGACTGCGGTGTCCCGGGGTTGGGATATCCGCCCCCCACGTCGGGTGCCAGCACCCGTGACTTGGGCAAGCGCGGCGCGAAGACTGGGCGAGCGAACATCGTCCGACACGCGACACCAAGGGGCATCATGCGCGTCTCCCGTACCCTGCTCACCGGCCTGCTCGCCACCACGGCGATGGGAACCCTCGCCGTTCCCGCCACCGCTACGGCGACTGACCGCCCGCAAGACCTGCGCGGCTCGCACAGCGAGCCGGACTCCGGTACGGCCCGCAAGGTCCGGCGCGATCTGGACCTGCTCACCCGCAGTGGCGCGGTCGGCGCGCAGGTACAGGTGACCGAGGGCGACCGGGCCTGGCTGGCCAGGTCGGGTGGTGCGCGGAAGACGGGAACCCCGGTGCCGCCTGAGGGGCAGTTCCGTGTCGGAAGTACCACCAAGATGTTCACGTCGGTGGTGCTGCTCCAACTCGTCGGTGAGGGGGAGGTGTTGCTGGACGCACCCATCTCGCGTTATCTGCCGTCGGGGCTGGTGCCCCAGGGCGACAAGATCACCGTCCGGATGGCGCTGCAGCACACCAGTGGGCTGTATGACGTGGCGCGGGAGCTGCCGCAGGGCGAGGAGTTCATCCGTCATCGCTTCCGTCACTACGACATGACCGACCAGGTACGGCGGGCCGCCGCCAAGCCCGCCGACTTCCCGCCGGGCACCGACTACGGCTACTCCAACACCAACTACCTCGTTGCCGGGCTGATCATCGAGCGAGTGACCGGGCACCCCTACGCCACCGAGGTGCGCAACCGGGTCATCGCACCGCTGGGGATGCGCCACACGGTCGTGCCCGTTGACAGCTCCGTCATACCCGGGCCGCATGCGCACGGCTATCTGGGACAGACCGACATCAGCGCGCTGAACCCGTCCCTTGCGGGGCCGGCTGGGGAGATCATCTCCACGCCGGGTGACATGGACAAGCTGCTGGTGGCGCTCACGTCAGGCAAGCTGCTGCGGCCCGCGCAGTGGAAGGAAATGAACCGCACCGTGGCCACCAAGGAGCCGGGAGTGGGGTACGGACTCGGGCTCAAGGTGCGTGAGTTGAACTGCGGGCGTACGGCGATCGGCCACACCGGCGGCATCCCCGGCTACGCGACGCTCGCGTTCACCACCAGGGACGGCAGACAACGCGTGGTGCTCTCCGCGAACCTCGCCGACTGGCCTGCCAACGAAGCCATCGGCAAGCCGATCGACAAGGTTCTCCACGACGCGCTCTGCGGCTGAGCCGCTCCCGATGGCGTCTCACCGCGACACCGCGACACCACGGCACCACGCTGCCGCGAAGAGCCCCGGCACCGACGAAGGAATCCGCGCCGACCCACCGCAAGACCGGCACCAAACCGCGACGGACCGGACAGAACGGCTGGCTCAAGACCACCTGTACTCCGGGTCCTTGTACTTCCGTTCCTCGGGGAACCGTGCACGCACGTAAGTGACCCACTGGGGTGCACGCGGCGCGGCCGGAAGCGGAGCATCGGCCGCCGCGCCAGTCCCCGAACCCACTCGGAGGTGTGCGCGTCCGTGGCCCAAAAGGGCACCACACCTCGGTGACTGAATGAATTACTAGATTAGGCGAGGCTAGCCTCACTGAATAAGTGGATCTGGAGGGCTCGGCGGAACACGATCAAGGAGCGAACATGGGAAACCTCAGTGGAAAGGTCGCACTGGTCACCGGCGGCAGCCGGGGCATCGGGCGAGGCATCGCCGAGCGCCTGGCCCGGGACGGCGCTCTGGTGGCTGTGCACTACGGCCGTAACGAGGCGGCGGCCAAGGAGGCCGCCGCGACCATCACCGAGGCCGGTGGCCGGGCGGTCATCGTGGGCGCCGAACTGGGCGTTCCAGACGACGTGGACACGCTCATGGCTGGACTGGAGGCCGGACTGCGCACACACGGGGAATCGACGATCGACATCCTGGTTCACAACGCGGGGCTCAACCTCATGGGGCGACCGATCGAGGTTCTCACCCCTGAGGAGTTCGACCGGATGGTCGCGGTCAACATCAAGGCACCGCTCTTCCTCACCCAGCGGCTGCTGCCACGGCTGCGCGACGGTGGCCGGATCATCAACATCTCATCCGTCTCCACCCGTATCGCCTCCGCCCACGGCATCGGTTATCCGCTCACCAAGGGCGCACTCGAAGTGTTCAGCCACAGCCTGGCCAAGCACCTCGGCCCCCGCGGAATCACCGTGAATTCCGTCGTCGTCGGATTCACCCGCACGGACATGACCGCCGGAGTGCTGGCCGACCCGGCGAACCTGGAGCGCAACATCAGCCTGACCGCCCTCGGCCGGATCGGCCAGGTCCCGGACATCGCCGACGCGGTCGCCTTCCTGGCCTCCGACGACGCTCGCTGGATCACCGGCGCCAAGATCGACGTCACCGGCGGCGTCAACCTGTAGCAACCTCAACCCGAAGGCCACACCTGGGTCCTGGGAACACCCGCATGGGTGGTCACGTGCGATGGGCCCAAGCGTGATCGTGCAGGTCGCCCCAGACGCTGTGAGTCTTCTCGACCAGAATCTCTGCGCTCGCGGTGCCCATCCGGAAGACGTCAGCACCCTACTCATCGCTATGGCTGGGTATTTGCTTCGCCAGTCCGTCCAAGCCTCGCTGTCAGGGCTGCCGACAGTGAGCGTCTTTGAGCGTGCTCAGGGCGAAGTCGTACTGCGCTGGGTGCGTGGGCGGACGCATTGGCATGAGCGGACCTGACGCGCGTGAGTAGGGGCGGCGATGGAGATGTGGCTCATCATGGCGATTTCGGGGGTGAGGGACGGTTCGCGGTGTGGGGATGCACCGGTCGACAGGTGGCCGCTGGGTTCGGCGTTGGGTTTCCTTGCACTTGGCACGGAGGAAAGGGCGCATCGCTAACGCTGTTGGACTGCCGAAGCGGTTTTGGCCATGCGCTGTTTCTTTCATGGCGATCGCCAGGGCTTGTCCCGCACGCGCAGGAGTACCGGCCCGGCGCTTCAGCCGCCGCCAGCACATGAGTGACGCCGCCCAAGCCATCGCCGGCCTGCTGTCCCACCAACAGGCCGCCGACCTGACCTCGGCACGGCAGATGTGAACACCGGCCCCAAGGAAGTCCTCGACGCCCCACCGCTTACCGTGCACGAGCTCGCAGGGGCTGTCCCATAACTGATCTTTGGCATGAGGGTGGTTGATCAGGATGGGGTCCTGGCTTCCACCGGTGGGCTGTGTCGCCAGGGCTGCGTCGTTCCCGTGGACTGTCCAGTTCGATGACCTGACCTCCAAGATGGTCAACGGCCTGGCGGGTTCCGGTCCTCACTCGGAAGGCGACTTCTCTGTTGGTGCGGTCCCGGATCGGCAGGCTGCCGTCGGGAAAGGCGGCGAGGGCCGTGGCCGCGGTCTGGTCCGCAACGGCGGGCAACCCGGTGGAGGCATCGACCTGCCAAGCAGGCAGCACGGTGTCCTTGCGGAACCGCTTGCGGGGCTGGAGCGCGAGCGACGACCCGGGGTGGCCGATGGACTGCTGCCTGGCCTGAGTGCGGGCACCGCCGCGGCTGTGCGGAGGGCCCGCGGCCCCACGTGGGAGTCGGCCCGCCGGGCTTCGGTGCAGGGGCGGCCGGGACGTGCCGGGGAGCTGCCGTGGGGGTGCGGTCGCCCAGGTGGACGGGGGATGTGCCGGTGGTAGCGGTCGAATAACCTTTGCGTCCGGTGGATGTACCCAGGCGGAGGGCCCCAGGTAGGTTCAGCCCCCATGACAGAGAACGTCAATATCGACCGGCACCGGCTGATGGTGGAGGCGCTCCAGGAATACGCGGCGTGCAACGATGAGCAGCTTGACTGGATCCTGGGACTTGTCCGGCATCGCCTCGGAGCCGCCCGCCGTATGGGGGTACCCGTGCCGGCCGAACTGGCGGGTAGGGTCGCGCGGCTGTGTGAGAAGCGCGGCTGGCAGCTCGATGAGCCGGAGGAACGTACCTGAGTTCGCCGTCCGCCGGCCGTCGGGACTCGCGAAAGGCTCCCACGGGGTGTTGACTGGCGTGCCTGCCTCCGCCGGTGCCTGGGCCAGGCGCCCGCCGTCCCCCTGCCCGCCCCCGCCGCCTACCCAGGTGCCTGGCCGCGACGGCATGCCTGAGCCCCTGCGCCGTATGCCGTACGAGGCGCGCGGAGCGCATTTACAGGCCGATACTGGGATCCAGCCGCGCCGGACGACGGATCGGGGCGGAACGGTCGGCGCCGCGGGCGCCGACGCGCGGTCCCGTTGGGTCGGTACGAGGGTAGTGGGTGATGGACACACCGGTGACGACGCTGAGCGAGGGCCCGGACGACCCGTTCGCCCTGCGTCGCTCGGCCTCGGCGGTACTGGACGACACCGGACGCGTCGTCGGCTGGAGTGAGCCTGCCGAGGCGCTGCTCGGCTACTCGTCCGAGGAAGTGCTGGGCCGGAGCGCGCGTGACGTCCTGCTCGACCCGCGTGACGCAGACGTGGTCATGGCCGCGGTGGCGGGTTGTGTGGGTACCGGGTGCTGGTTCGGGGTCCTGCCCGTACGAGCCCGCGGCGGCAAGCGGGTGGAGGTGGGCTGCCGGGTCCGGGCGGTGGCACGGGCGGACGGCGGGATCGAGTGGCTTGTCGTGGGCGCGCCCGCGGAGCAGGTGATCCAGTGGGAGACGGACCGGTCGGTCCTGGACGGGATGTTCCGCCGGTCTCCGATCGGCCTGGCGGTGCACGCCCCCGATCTGAGCCTGCTGCGGGTGAACCGGGCGGTCGCGCGGTTCGGCGGCATCCCGGCCGAGTACTACCGCGGGCTGCGCACCGGCGACTTCGTCGTCAGGCGGGACGCGGAACTGGTGGAGGCGCGGCTGCGGCGGGTGCTCGAAACGGGCGAGCCGCTGATCTTCACCGAGCAGCCCTGCCATCTGCGGCACGACCCCGACCGGGAGCTGGTCGTCTCCGTGTCGGCCTTCCGGATGCAGGACTCCGCCGGCCGCACCCTCGGCGTCACGCAGATGGTCGAGGACGTCACCGACCGCTACCGGGCTCGCCGGAGACTGGCGCTCCTCAACGAGGCCGGTGCCCGTATCGGCACCACCCTCGACGTGGAGCGCACGGCGCGCGAACTGGCCGACGTGGCGGTCACCGGACTCGCCGACTGCGTCTCCGTCGACCTGCTCGAACCCGTCACCCGGGGTCAGGAACCGGGCCCGGAAACGCCGGCCACCGTGGTCCGGGCGGCCGTCCGGAGCATCCAGGAGCCTCCCTCGGTGATGTATCCGGTGGGCCACACGACGCAGTTCCCACCCGAGGCACCGCAGGGCAGATGCCTGGCCGAGCGTCGCCCCGTCCTCGAACCGGTCCTGGAACTCTCCCCCGGCTGGTACTCCCTCGACCCGGCCAAGGCCGAGCGGGTCCTCGAACTCGGTGTCCACTCGCTCATCGTCGTGCCGCTGATCGCGCGCGGCCTCGTACTGGGCGTGGTCAGCCTGTGGCGGTGGCAGCGGCCCGAGCCGTTCGAGGCGGACGACCTCACGCTGGCCGAGGAGTTCGCCGCCCGGGCCGCCGTCTGCATCGACAACGCCCGCCGCTACACCCAGCAGCACCAGGCCGCGCTCGCCCTCCAGCGCAGCCTGCTGCCGAGCGCGGTGCCGGAGCACCCCGCGGTCGAGATCGACCACCGGTACCTGCCGGCCGACGCCACCGCCGGTGTCGGCGGCGACTGGTTCGATGTCATCCCGCTCTCCGGGCTGCGGGTCGCCCTCGTCGTCGGCGACGTGGTCGGCCACGGCATCCACGCGGCGGCCACCATGGGCCGGCTGCGTACCGCCGTCCACACCCTCGCCAACCTCGACCTGCCCCCGGACGAGGTCCTCTCCCACCTGGACGACCTCGTGGACCGGCTGGCGGCCGAGCAGGAGGCGACCGGCGAACACGCCCCGCAGATCGTCGGCGCCACCTGCCTCTACGCGGTCTACGACCCGGTCTCCCGGCGCTGTGCCCTCGCCCGCGCCGGCCATCCGCCGCCCGCGGTGGTGACACCGGACGGACGGGTGGACTTCCCCGAACTCCCGGCCGGACCGCCGCTCGGCCTGGGCGGGCTGCCGTTCGAGGCCGCCGAACTGGAACTGCCCGAAGGCACCCTGCTCGCCCTCTACACCGACGGGCTTCTGGCGGTCCACCGCCGAGACCTCGACGAGGGCCTGGCGCAGCTGCGCCAGGCGCTGAGCCAACCCGCCCGCTCGCTCAAGGACACCTGCAAGGCGGTGGAGGAAGCGCTGCTGCCCGACCGTCCCAGCGACGACATCGCACTGCTCACCGCCCGCACCCGCTGCCTGGCCGAGGACAAGGTGGCCACCTGGGACCTGCCGGCGGAGCCGACCGCGGCGGCCGAGGGCCGGACGCTCGCGGTGGCCCAGCTCGACGACTGGGGGCTGGCGGACATGGCGTTCACCACCGAGCTGATCGTCAGCGAGCTGATCACCAACGCCTACCGCTACAGCAGCGGCCCGGTCACCCTCCGGCTCATCCGGGACCGCCACCTCATCTGTGAGGTCTCGGACACCAGCAGCACCTCCCCTCATCTGCGCCACGCCGCCACCACCGACGAAGGCGGCCGGGGCCTCTTCCTGATCGCCCAACTCACCGAACGCTGGGGCACCCGCTACGTCCGCAACGGCAAAACCATCTGGGCCGAGCAGCCGTTGCCGCCGCTGCGCGGGGGAGCGAGCGTGAACTCCTCCGGCGCGTGACGCAGGGGCGGGCGGCGGCGCCCCACCGCCGAGCCACGCGCAGTGGAGTGCTCGCCGCCGCTCACCCGGCCGCCACCGCCTCCGCCGCCCCCCTGCCCAGGAGGTCGTGGAGGAGGCGGGTGGCGGGGAGTTCGTGGTGGAGGTAGACGTGTTCGCCGCGCTGGCCGACGGCTGAGAGGAAGGCGTGGAAGGTGGTCTTCGCGTCTTCCGTACGTCCGGCACGGTGCTGTGCCTGGCCGAGGAGGCCCAGATGGAGGGGGCGGCGCAGGTGGCTTCGGGAGTTGCGGAGTTCGGCGAGGGAGGAGTGCATCAGGGCGAGTCCGTCGTCCTCCTGTCCGGAGTGGGTGAGGCCCCAGCCCTCCAGCATGCCGAGCATGGCCTTCCAGTAGAGCAGCCCGTGTTCGTCGGCCATGCGGACTCCCTCGGCGCCGGAGGCGCGGGCGGTGTGGACGTCGCCTTCCCAGGCGGCCACCACCGCGTCCACGTAGAGCGCGAAGGAGCGGTCGGAGGGCCTGCTGTCGTACTCGGTGAGGCGCAGCAGTTCGTGGCGGCGTGCCGTGGCGGTCTCCCGGTCGCCCAGGAGCCAGTGCGTGAAGGTGTTGTAGGAGCGGCAGGAGACGCGCGGGTCGTGCTGGAAGGTACGGGCCAGCGAGTGGCCCTCGCGGGCGTAGCCGTCTGCCATGGTGACGCCGTGCTCCAACTCGGTGAGCGCCTGCCGCAGTTGGCCGCGGACGTGCAGGACGATGCCTTCGCCGTACGCCGCGCCGAGCACCGCCACGGGCTGGCCGGTCCGTTCGGCCAGGTCCCGGAGCAGGCCGGAGAACCGGCGTGAGTCGTCGTAGCGGCCGGTGACGAGGTACGACGCGCACAGGGCCCACAGCACCGACGGGTCCTGGGGGGAGTGGGTGGCCTCGCTGAGGGCCCGTCCGCGGGCGAGTGCCGTCTCGGCCTCGGCGTGGCCGTAGCCCCGGGTGGTGGCCAGCACCTGGCCGAGTTGGACGTGCAGCCGCTGGTCCAGGGACGCGGCAGAGGGGTCGCCGGGCGGCAGCAGGCCGACCAGGTGTACCGCGCGGCGCAGCCAGGTCTCGACCTGTTCATAGGCGAGTTGCTGCTCGGCCTGCTCGGCGGCGCGCAGCAGGAGGGGAAGGGTTTCGGCGGCCGGTAGGGCGCTCTTGGCGTGCCAGGCGTGGTGGGCGACCCGCTCGATCTCCTCGTCCTCCACCTGCCCGAGCCGGCGTGCGGACAACCCCTCGGCGACCCTCGCGTGCAGCCGCTGCCGGTCCTCACGGGTGAGTTCGTCGATGAGCGTCTCCTGGACCAGGGCGTGGCTGAAGTGGAGCCGTTCGGGGTGGCGGGGGTCCTCGCCGAGCAGCCCGGCCCGGATCGCCGACTCCAGTGCCGCGGCGACCGGTTCGTCCTCGCCGGCGGTGCGGCTCAGCAGATCCGTGTCGACCTCGGTGCCGATGACGGCGCACAGCCGCAGCACGCGCAGCACCGCCTCGGGGAGTGCGGCGAACCGCTGGTGCAGCGCCTCACGGACGCCCGTCGGAACGCGCGTCAGGAGCACGTCCATCGCCTCGGGCCGGCGCAGGCTACGCGCGTCACCCAAGAGGGAGACGAGCTGCATGACGAAGTACGGGTTGCCCTCGCTGCGCCGGTGCAGCACCTCGACGACCTCCGCGTCGACGCCGGGGCCGGCCTGGGCGACGACGAGCGCGGCGACGTCGTGCCGGGACAGGCCGCCGAGCCGCAGGGTCTCGGTCCTGGGGCCGCGCAGGACCTCGGAGAGCATGCGGCGCAGCGTCGCGTCGGACTCGACCTCGTACTCGCGGGCGGTCAGGACGATGCCGAGCGGGTGGCCCTGGCTGCGGGTGCTCAGCAGTCTGAGAAGGTCCAGGGAGGCGGTGTCGGCCCAGTGCAGGTCCTCCATGAGCAGGACGAGCGGGCGCTGGGCGGCCAGGGCGAGCAGGACTTCGCAGACCGCGTCGTGGGTGAGGAACCGGGCCTGGCCCCAGTCGGACTCGGCAACCGGTCCGCCGGTTCCGGCCGCGCGCTCGGGCATCAGCGGGGCGAGCAGGGCGCCGAACGGTTTCGCCGCTTCGCGGAAGGCGTCCGGGCGGGTCGTGGTCAGCCGCCTGAGGATCTGGGTCCACAGCCAGTAGGGCGGTACGCCCTCACCCAGGAAGCAGTGGCTCCAGATCACCTCCAGGCCCCGACACTCCTGGCCGGCGCAGGCGGCTTCCAGCCGGGGGACGAGTTCGAAGAGCAGCCGGGTCTTGCCGACGCCGGCGGGGCCGAGGACGCCCGCCACGTGCCCGTGACCGTCCAGCGTGCTCGCCGCCGCGGCCGTCAGGCGTTGCAGTTCCTCGCTGCGGCCGGTGAACGGCGACTGGGCTCCCGGTCCGCCGGGCACCGGCCGTAAGGCCGCGCGGCCCGTCTCGTCCATCGGGGCGTTGGCCTCCGGCGCGGGTGGCGCACTGTCCGGTGAATCCACGGTGGTCGACCGCGAGTCCGCGGTGGTCGTCGCCGACCGGCAGGTGTGTCCGGGCTCGGCGGTGGTGTGCGGTGCTGCCGCGTAGCCTGCGGCGGGGCTGTGTGCCTCCTGCCGTTGCGCGGGCGTGGCGCCGTCCTGTGGACCGTCGTTGCAGCCGACTGCCGCCGGGCCGCGCGGAGTCGCCGCTGCCCTGCCGATCCCACCGGACGTCCGGGCCGTCGCGGGCCGACCGGCCTCCTGCGCCGCGCGGACGGCCGGGTGCGCCTCGGCTCTTCGCCCCCGCTCACCGACGACCGCGTGCGCGGCCCCGATCACCGGAGCGCCCAGCGCGGGTCCGGCGGATTCGGGGCTGCCGGGGCGCGGTTCGGCGGTGGGCCCGCAGGCCCCCGGTTCCTGGCGCAGGATCGCGGTCCTGACCCGGCGGAGTTCGGCGGCCGTGCCCACGCCGAACTCCTCGTCCAGGTGGACGCGGGTCCGTTCGTACACTTCGAGTGCCTCGGCCTGCCGCCCGAGCCGGGACAGGGCCGTCATCAGGTGGCCGACGAGGCGTTCGCGCGCCGGGTGGAGGCGGGCCTCGCGGTCGAGGCCCGCGGCGACTTCCTGGGCCGCCCCGAGAGCGAGCCGGGCCTCCGCGCAGGTCTCCACGGCGGTGAGCCGGACGTGTTCGAGGCGTGAACTCTCGTCGTTGAGCGGGGGATGGCCGTCGAACTCCGCGTAGGGCGAGCCCCGCCACAGCGACAGGGCCGCGGCGAGCCGGTCCCGCGCGGCGAGCGGGTCGCGTCCTTCCAGCAGCCGCCGCCCTTCGGCGACCAGGTGCTCGAAGCGGCAGACGTCGATCTGCTCGGGGGCGAGTTCCAGGACGTAGCCGGGCGCGCGATGGCGCAGCACGGTGGGGCGGTCGGGCCCGGACGCCGGCTGCAGTGCGCGGCGCAGGTGGGACACGTGGCTCTGGAGCGTGGCGACGGCCTGACGCGGGGGCTCCTCGCCCCACAACTCCTCGATGAGCAGTTCCGTGGGCACCACGCGCCCCAGGCGTATCAGGAGCAGGGCGAGCAGGGCTCTGCGGCGCGGTGGGCCGAGTGCGAGATCGCGGCCGTCGTGACGCGCCGACATGGGGCCCATCACGCTCAGTACGAAGGGAGTGTCGTCCGGCCCGGTCGCGGGTGTCGGGGTGGTCGGGGCCGGGTTGGGCGTGGGGGATGAAGGCATAGCGGTCCCAATCGTTCTCGCACGCACGGTGGTGCTGGCGGGCGGGTGACGCCGTGCGTCAGGTGCCCTTCCCATCCGGAGCTTGGCATAGAGATCGGGGCATTCCAAGATCAAATCGGTCGTCGGCAAGTGAACGGCAAGGTATCCGTGGGGGGGTTGGCAAGGATGGCGGAAAACCACCACAGCGGACGGCAGGAATTGGCCAGCTTCGCGGCAAGGCTGCCGCAAGGGGCGTGTCGCAGGATGCCCGTCATCGGACACCACCGCTGATCGGGGAGGCCATGAACCAGCTGGACAACTGCCCTGCCATCACCCGGGAACCCTCCGCTGCGGGCCTGGCGTGAGGGCTTCCGCGGCGGGAACGCCCGCTGTGCTCTTCCCCGGTCAGGGGTCCCAGACCCGCGGTATGGGAGCCGGCCTCTTCGACCGGTTCCCCGAACTGACCGCGCTGGCCGGGGACATCCTCGGATACGACCTCCCGAGGCTCTGCCTGGAGGACCCGGACGGGCGACTCGACGACACGCGCTACACCCAGCCCGCGCTCTACGTCGTCAACGCGCTCGCGTACCGGGACTCGTTGGAGCGTGGCGAACCCGAGGGCGCGTACCTGCTGGGACACAGCCTCGGGGAGTACAACGCCCTGCACGCCGCCGGGGCCTTCGAGTTCGAGACCGGCCTGAAGCTCGTGGCCAAGCGGGGCGAGCTGATGGCCCGTGCCTCGGACGGGGCCATGCTCGCCGTCGTGGGGCCGGACGCGGGCGAGGTGCGGGCCTTCCTCGCCGAGGAGGGGCTGTCGCGGCTCGACGTCGCCAACATCAACACCCCTGTCCAGACCGTGCTGTCCGGGGCCCGGGACGAGATCGAGCGCGCACACAAGACGCTCGACGCGCGCGGGACCCGGGTGGCCCGGCTGAAGGTCTCGGCGGCCTTCCACTCGCGGTTCATGGCCTCCGCCCGCGACGAGTTCGCCGCCTTCCTCAAAGGCTTCCGGTTCTCGGCGTTGCGGGCCACAGTGCTCGCCAACCTCACCGCGCGGCCGTACGCGGACCAGGACATCGCCGCGACGCTGAGCGAGCAGATCTGCGGATCGGTGCAGTGGCTGGACAGCGTCCGCTACCTGCTGGAGCGCACGACCGTCGACCACTGCCGCGAGGTGGGCGGGGGAGGGATCCTGACCCGGATGATCCGGCAGATCGACACGGCCCCCGCCCGCCGGGTGCCGCAGCCGCAGCCGCAGCCGCAGCCGATGCCGCAGTCGCAGCGACGGCCGCGCCTGTTCTGTGTCGCGTACGCCGGAGGCGACGAGCGCGCCTACGCAGGGCTCGCCGAACACCTCCCGGACGTCGACGTGGTGACGCTCGAACGCCCCGGACGCGGCAGGCGCGCCGCCGAGCCGCTGCTGCGGGACCCCGCCGCGATCGTCGACGACCTGCTCCGTCAGCTGCGGGACCGGCTCGACGCCCCGTACGCGCTCTACGGCCACAGCCTCGGAGCCCGCCTGGCGTACCTGCTCTGCCACCGGCTGCGCGCCGAGCGGCTGCCCGCACCGGCCCACCTCTTCGTCTCCGGGGAGAGCGGGCCGGCGATCCCGAGCCGGGAGCGCCACACCTGGGAGCTGCCGACCGACGCCTTCTGGAACCACCTCAAGGAACTCGGCGGAATCCCGGCGGAGCTGTGGGAACACCCCGACCTGATGGCGTTCTACGAGCCCGTCCTGCGGGCCGACTTCGCCGCGCTGGGCGCCTACCGGCACCAGGACGCCCCGCCGCTGGACGTGCCGGTCACCGCGATGGCCGGCGAGGACGAGTGGTTCACCCGGGCCGACCTGGAGGGTTGGCAACGGGAGAGCACCCGGCCCCTGACCACCCGCCGGTTCCCCGGTGACCACTTCTTCATCCGGGCCCGGTGGCCCGAGCTGGCCCGGATCATCGCTGCCGGGCTCGCGGCCCCCTGACGCCGCGCGGAACAGCGAAGACTTCACGCGAGCCGGTTACCGGCACGCACCCCGAATCGACCAACCCGAGGGTGACGGACAGCCATGAAGCAGGCACTCAAGCAGTACATGGAAGAGCGGTTCATGTTCGAGTTCGACGCGGACATCACCGAGGACACCGACCTGTTCAAGGCGGGCATCCTCGACTCGTTCGGCTACATCTCGCTGATGGCGCACATCGAGGAGGCGTACGGCGTGCCGCTGGGCGACGAGATCCTCGGCAACGTCATGGTCTCGCTGTCCGGCATCGTCGGGTTCGTCGACACCGCCCGCTTGCGGGCCGCCGGGAGCCGGTGACCCGATGTGCGGCATCGCCGGCTTCTACGGAAGTCCCCTGCCACCGCAGGAACACGAGACCCTGATCCACGGCATGCTCGCCCAGATCGAGCACCGGGGCCCGGACGAGGCGGGCTGCCTGCTCGACGACCGGCTGGCCATGGGCACGGTGCGGCTGAGCATCATCGACCTGTCCACCGGCTCGCAGCCGGTCGGCAGCGCCGACGGCCGCTACTGGCTCTGCTACAACGGCGAGCTGTACAACTACCGTGAGCTGCACGCTCAGTTGACGGCCCGCGGCCTCGCCTTCCGCACCGAGTCCGACACCGAGGTCGTGCTCAACGCCTGGATCGCCTGGGGCCTCGACTGCCTGCCCCGCTTCAACGGCGCCTTCGCGTTCGCCCTCTACGACAGCGTCACCGGTGAACTGCACCTGGTGCGCGACCGGTTCGGCAAGCGGCCCCTGTACGTGGCGCGCTGCCGCGGCGCGTGGCTGTTCGCCTCCGAGATGAAGGCGTTCCTGGCCTACCCGGATTTCCGGTTCGCCTTCGACGAGGCACAGCTGGCGTCGGTCTTCGCCACCTGGACCCCGCTGCCCGGTCAGAGCGGGTACCAGGGGATCGAGCAGATCCCCATGGGTGAGTACCTGTCCGTGCGCGGTGACGAGGTCCGGCGCGGTCGCTGGGCCACGCTCGACCTGGCCCAGGGACCGGCCCCGGAGAGCGAGCAGGAGGCCGTCGAGCTCGTCCGCGCGGACCTCGAAGCGGCGGTCGACGTGCGCCTGCGCAGCGACGTCGAGGTCGGCGTCTACGCCTCCGGCGGTCTGGACTCCTCGATCATCGCGCACATCGCGGCACAGCGGACGAGCCGACCGCTGCGGACGTTCTCGATCGAGTTCGAGGACGCGGAGTTCGACGAATCGGCCGAACAGGCCGAGCTGGCCGCCCACCTGGGCACCCGCCACTCCACCGTGCGCGTGACCGACGAGGACGTCGTCGACGCCTTCCCCGAAGCCGTCCGGCACGCCGAGGTGCCCGTCTTCCGCACCGCCTTCGTCCCCATGTACCTGCTGGCACGCCACGTCCGGAGCGAAGGGATCAAGGTCGTGCTCAGCGGTGAGGGTGCCGACGAGGGCTTCCTCGGCTACGGCATCTTCAAGGACACGCTGCTGCTCTCGACCTGGCACGAGCTGGACGACGACACCCGCCTGCGCCATATGAGCCGGCTCCACCCGTACCTGCGCCACTTCAGCGGCGAGGACGGCCACCGCCGGATGCTCGGGCTCTACCGGCAGTTCACCGAGGAGACCCTGCCCGGCCTCTTCTCCCATCAGATGCGGTTCCAGAACGGCCGCTTCGCCGCACGCCTGCTCAAGAACGCGGGCGACCCCTTCGCGGCCCTCAAGGAACTCGTCGCCGGCGAACCCGGCTACGCACAGCTCACCCCCGTGCAGAAGGCCCAGTGGCTGGAGTTCCGCACGCTCCTGAGCGGCTACCTGCTCTCGACCCAGGGCGAGCGCATGGCGCTGGCCCACGGCGTGGAGAACCGGTGCCCCTTCCTCGACCCCGCCGTGGTCCGCCGCGCCGCCTCGGTCAATCTGCGGTTCGGCGACCCCTACGACGAGAAGTACCTGCTCAAGCGCGCCTATGCCGACGCGCTGCCGGAACGGATCGTCAAGAAGGGGAAGTTCCCCTACCGCGCCCCGGACAGTGCCGCGTTCGTCCGCTCCCGCCCGGACTACCGCGACCTGCTGACCGACCCCGGCACCCTCGACGAGATCGGTGTCCTCGACGCGCGCTTCGTGAAGCGGTTCACCGACCGCGTCTTCGACAGTCCGCCCGAGGAGACCGGCACCAAAGAGAACCAGGCATTCGTCTGCCTGGCGTCGACGGTCTGGCTGCACCACTGGTACGTGCGCGGCAACGCCCGCCGCCGGGGCCCGCTCACAGTCCCCCTGTACGTCGTCGACCGGCGCAGCGGCGCCCAGTCGGCCTAGGACGGAGAACGCGCCATGCAGAAGGAGAACGGCGTCCTCGCCGACGACCGGGACATCGCCGTCATCGGACTGTCCCTGCGGTTGCCCGGCTCGCGCACGCCCGAGGAGTTCTGGAGCCATCTCGCCGAGGGCCGCTCGCTCATCAGCGAGGTCCCGGAGCGCCGCTGGCGCAAGGAGGACCACCTCGGCCACCCGCGCCGTGAATTCAACAAGACCAACAGCGTCTGGGGCGGATTCGTCGACGACGCCGACTGCTTCGACGCCGACTTCTTCCAGATCTCCCCGCGCGAGGCGCAGTCCATGGACCCGCAGCAGCGGATGGCCCTGGAGCTGAGCTGGCACGCCCTGGAGGACGCCGGCTACCGGGCCGACCGCGTCGCCGGCTCCCGCACCGGTGTCTTCATGGGCGTCTGCCACTGGGACTACGCCGAGTTGATCGAGCAGGAAGTCGAGGAGATCGACGCCTACTACCCGACCGGCGCCGCGTACGCGATCATCGCCAACCGGGTTTCCCACCACTTCGACCTCCGCGGCCCCAGCGTCGTCAACGACACGGCCTGCGCCGGCTCGCTCGTGGCCGTGCAGCAGGCGGTGCAGGCCCTCCAGGCCGGCGACTGCGACCTCGCGCTCGCCGGCGGCGTCAACCTGACCTGGTCGCCCCGGCACTTCATCGCCTTCGCCAAGGCGGGCATGCTCTCGCCCGACGGCCGGTGCCGGGCGTTCGACGCCGACGCCAACGGTTATGTGCGCGGTGAGGGCGGCGGCACCGTCCTGCTCAAGCGGGCCGCGGACGCCCGCCGCGACGGCGACGCCGTGCACGCCGTGATCAAGGGCATCGGCAGCAACCACGGTGGGCGCACCAGCTCGCTGACCGTCACCAACCCCGCCGCCCAGGCCGAACTGATCGCCGGCGTCTACCGCAAGGCCGGCATCGCGCCCGAGACCGTCACCTACGTGGAGACGCACGGCCCCGGCACACCGGTCGGGGACCCCATCGAGATCCGCGGCCTCAAGCGGGCCTTCGCCGACCTGGCCGCGGACCGGTCCGGACAGGCCCCGGAACACCGGTGCGGCATCGGCTCCGTGAAGACCAACATCGGCCACCTGGAAGGCGCCGCCGGCATCGCCGGCATGCTCAAGGTCATCCTCGCCATGCGCCACCGCAAGCTGCCCGCGACGGTCAACTTCCGCAAGCTCAACCCCCTCATCAACCTGGACGGCAGCCCGCTGTACGTCCTCGACCGCCTCACCGACTGGCACGCCGAAGGGTCCGCGCCGCTGCGCGCGGGCGTCAGCTCCTTCGGATTCGGCGGGACCAACGCCCACGTCCTGCTGGAAGCCGCGGCCCCGGTGGCCGCCACCGAGGACGCCGGTGAACAGTGGCTGCCGGTGTCCGCCAAGGACGAGGACCGGCTGCGTGAGACGTGCGCCGACCTCGCCCGCTGGGTCCGGATCCGGATCGGGCACAACGACCCCCCGTCCCTGACCGATGTCGCCCGCACGCTGCGCGAAGGCCGGGTGCCGCTGCGCGAGCGCGTCGTGTTCCGCGCGAGCGGCATCGAGGAGTGGGCGGCACAGCTCGACAGCGTCGCCGCGGGGGACGGCCCGCCCGCCGACTGCCCACGCGGCCGGGCCGGAACCGAAGCCGCCGACGGCCTGGACGCGGAGGACCTGACGGCCCTGGCCGAGCGCTGGTTGGAACAGGGCCAGTGGGAGAAGTTCGCGTCCGCCTGGGCCCGGGGCCTGCCCGTGGACTGGGCGCAGTGGCCCGAGCGCGGCCGTCGCGTGCACGTGCCCGGCTACGCGTTCGCCCGCACACCGCACTGGTTCCGGACGACCCGCGACGAGACGGCCGCACGGCCCGAGCGCGGCGCGACGGACACCGCTCCCGACCCGCTCGGCGAGGGCGAGCCGGAGGGCGGCAGTTGGACCTTCCCCCTGCACTTCGACGCCACCCAGGGATTCGTCCGCGACCACCTCGTCAACGGCGCACGGATCGTGCCGGGCGTGGTGGCCCTGGAACTCGTCACCCGGGCAGCCCGACGGGCCACCGTCGCAGGCGCCCGGACCGGGCTGACGCCCCGCATCCGCAACGCGGTGTGGATCCGCCCGCTGCTCGTCGGCGACACCGGTCTCTCCCCGCGGCTCCGCCTGACACCCGCCGCCGACGGCTACGACTACGCGATCACCGACGACGACGGCACGCGGTACGCCGGCGGCCGGGTCGAGTACCACGAAGCCGCCGCGACCGGGACGACGGACCCGGGCGCGCTGCGCCGGCGGTTCCCCCAGCGCGTCGACGTCGCCGAGGGGTACGCCGTGCTGCGCTCCAGCGGCATCGAGCACGGCCCGGCCCTGCGCGGCCTGCACGCCCTGCACCGCGGTCCGGACGGCGTACTGGCCGAGCTGCGGCTCCCCGCAAGTGCCCCGGACGACATGGCACTTCAGCCCGCGATCCTCGACAGCGCCCTCCTCGCCGCCCTCGCCCTCGGCTCGGCCGACGGGGGCTGGCGCCGGCCCGCCGCCCCCGCGGTGCCGTTCGCGCTGGACCGTCTCACCGTGCACGCGGCGACGACCCCGACGATGTGGGCGTGGCTGCGGCCGGCCGGCAGCGGCCCGGCAGGCGGCACGACCGGAGCCGACATCGATCTGTTCGACGAGAACGGCCGGCTGTGCGTGCGCTTCACCGGCTACACGTCGAGGGAGCTGCCCACCGCGGAACCGGCGGCCGTCCAGGCCCCGGAAGGGGAGCTCCTGGAGGTCACCGGCGTCTGGGAGGAGGCCGCTGCCCAGGCCCCCGCAGCCGGGCGGGCCACCCCGGTCGGCCCCGTGACGGTGCTCAACGCCGCACTGGACGACGACCTCGCACCGGCGAGCGCCGCGCGGCTGGGCATGGACGTCCGGCAACTGGCGGTTCCCGCGGAAGCCACCGATGCCGTCGCCATGAAGGCGGCGTTCGACTCCTGCTACCCGCAGGTCCGGCAACTGCTCGGCCAGGGACGGCAGGTGCTCGTGGTGGCACCCGGCGCCCCGGACTCGCCGGTCTACGCCCCGCTGGCGGCGCTGCTGAAGACCGCACAGCAGGAGAACCCCTCGTTCAGGGGCCGGCTGGTGCTCCTCGACGCCCACGACCCGCGCGACGCCGACCGCTTCGAGCGCGTCGTCCGCGCGGAGGCGGGCGCCGGGGACGACTCCGAAGTCGCCTACGACGCCCGGGACCGCCGCGTACGGCACCGCTACGTGGAACTGCCCCCGGCCGAGGCGGGGGAGAGCCTGCTGCGCGACGGCGGCGTCTACTGGATCACCGGCGGCGCCGGCGGACTCGGCCTGCTGCTCGCCGAGCGGCTCTGCGAGCGCCACCGCGCCACGGTCGTCGTCAGCGGGCGCTCGGCGGGCAGCCGGGCCGTCGAGGCGCTGCGGGACCGGGTGTCCCACGGCGAGGTGGCCTACCGCCGCGCGGACGTCACGGACCCGGACGCCGTGCGGGACGCGGTCGCGGACATCCGCGCGCAGTACGGACGGCTCGACGGCGTGTTCCACGCGGCCGGCGTCCTCGACGACGGCTACCTCGCGAACAAGCCCCTCGCGGGCACCGCCGCCGTACTCGCGCCCAAGGTGGACGGCGCCACGTACATCGACGACGCGACGCGCGCCCACGGCCTGGACTTCCTCCTGCTGTTCGGCTCCGTGGCCGGCGCCTTCGGCAACGCCGCGCAGGCCGACTACGCCGCCGCCAACGCCTTCCTCGACGCGTTCGCCGCACGACGGCAGGCCGCCGGCGGTGTGACCCGCGCCGTCGACTGGCCGCTGTGGGCCGACGGCGGTATGCGCATGGACGACGCCAGCCTCGCCTACCTGCGCAAGCGCACCGGCACCGTGCCACTGCCGAGCGGGACCGGCCTGGACGCGCTGGAGCGCGCACTGCACGCCGACGCGCCGGTCCGCCGCGTGGTCCTCTTCGGCGAGCGGGCCGGGCTGCGCGGGTACGCGGGCCTGGACCGCACCGCGCAGCCGGCGCCGAACCCCACCACGGGGCAGCGGACCACGGCAGCGCCGGCCGTCCTGGAGGAGGGTGAACTCGTCTCCCGGACACAGGACTTGTTGCGGAACCTGTTCGCCGAGGTCACCGGGCAGGACGCGGAGCACATCCTGGTCGACGAGAAGCTGGAGAACTACGGCATCGAGTCGATCTCCATCGTCGACCTGACCAGCAGGCTGGAGGACACCTTCGGATCGCTGCCCAAGACGCTCTTCTTCGAGTACGTCGATCTGCAGGGCGTGGCCGGCTACTTCGTCGCCGAGCACCGCGACCGGCTCCTCGAACTCTTCGCCCCCGAAGCGCCCGCGGTCGAGGAGCCCGCCCCAGAGGAGCTTCTCGGCGAGGAACCGTCCGCGCCCGCCCCCGCTCCGGCCACCCGGCCGTCCGTGAGCGCCGCCCCGCGCCCCCTCGCGGCCCGGACCGAACCGGAGCGCCACGACATCGCGGTGATCGGTATGGCGGGCCGCTACCCGGGCGCCGACACCCTGGAGGAGTTCTGGGAACTGCTCAGCGAGGGCCGGCACAGCTTCGAACCCGTCCCCGAGTCGCGGTGGCGGCACGGCGACATCTACTTCGACGAGCGGGACGTCGACGGCAAGACCGTCGTCAGGACCGGCACGTTCCTGCGGGACGTCGAGGCGTTCGACCCCCGCTACTTCAACATCTCCCAGCGCGACGCCGAACTGCTGTCCCCGGAGGTCCGGCTGTTCCTGCAGGCGGGAGTGACGGCCCTGGAGGACGCGGGCTACTCGCGCGAGACACTGCGCCGCCGCTACGACGGCGACGTCGGCGTGCTCGTCGGCTCGATGAACAACAGCTACTCGCTCTACGGCTTCCAGAACATGCTGATGCGCGGCACCGTGACCAGCGGCAGCGAACTCGGCGTGATGGCGAACATGCTGTCGTACCAGTACGGCTTCACCGGGCCGTCCGTGTTCCTCGACACCATGTGCTCCTCGGCGTCGGCGTGCGTGCACCAGGCGGTGCGCATGCTGCGCGGCGGCGAGTGCCGCATGGCCGTCGTCGGCGGCATCAACCTGATGCTGCACCCCTTCGACCTCATCGCGACCTCGCAGGCGCACTTCACCACCAAGTCGGCCGATGTCGTGCGCAGTTACGGCCTGGGCGCCGACGGCACGATCCTGGGCGAAGGCGTGGGCACGCTCGTGCTCAAGCCGCTGGCCGAAGCCGTCGCCGACGGCGACCACGTCTACGGCGTGATCAAGGGCAGCGGCATGACCAACGCCGGGGACCGCAACGGCTTCACGGTGCCCACCCCGCAGCAGCAGGCCCGCGCCATCGAGAAGGCGCTCGACGACGCCGCCGTGGACGCGCGCACGATCAGCTACCTGGAGGGCCACGGCTCGGCGACCTCCCTCGGCGACCCCATCGAGATCAAGGGCGCCGCCCTCGCGTTCGGCCGCGACACCCAGGACGTCGGGTTCTGCGCGCTGGGCTCGGTCAAGTCCAACGTGGCGCACCTGCTGTCCGGATCCGGTATGGCCGGCCTGACCAAGGTGCTGCTGCAGCTCAGGCACCGCACGCTGGCGCCCTCGCTGCACGCCGAGACGCTCAGCTCGGCGATCGACTTCGAGCGGACGCCGTTCGTGGTGCAGCGTCACCGCGACACCTGGCGGCGCCCCGTGGTCGGCGGCGAGGAGGTGCCGCGCCGGGCGGGCGTCACGTCCATCGGCGCGGGCGGCATCAACGTGCACATCGTCGTCGAGGAGTACGCCGGGCAGGTCGTGGCCGCACCGGACAGCGGTCGCCCGCGCCTGCTGGTGTTCTCCGCCACCACGCCCCAGGCGCTGCGGACGGTGCTGCGCGACATGCACACGTACATAGGTGCGTCCGCACCGGGCCTGGACGCTCTCGCGTACACCCTGCAGACCGGCAAGAACGAACTGCCCTGCCGGCTGGCCTTCGTGGCGGACGGCATCGCCGACGCACAGGCCCGCCTGGCTCGGCTGTCCGCCGTGGACTGGACTGCGGAGTCACCCGGCGTGCCCGCAGGCGTGCACTTCACGGCGAGCACGCTGCGGCGCCGGCGCACCGCCGACGCGGCGACCGTCGAACAGGCCCTGTGCGAGGGGAGGTCGGCGGAGCTGGCGCAGTACTGGACAGACGGCGCAAGCATCGCGTGGGACCGGCTGTGGCCGGCGGGAAGCCGCCCGGCCAAGCTGTCGCTGCCCGCCTACCCCTTCGCCAAGGTGCGTTGCTGGTATCCCGAGGACCCCGACGACGCCGACGCCCCCAGCGTGCTCCGGCCGCTGGCCTTCACCCGTCGTGCCCACCCCTGGGTCGGCGTCAACGCCTCGGACCTCAACGGCGTGCGCTACACCCTCCGGCTGCGCGGCGACGAACTCCTCGACTACGTCCACACGGTGGGACGCAAGCGCCGTTACGCGACCGTGGCCCTGCTGGACGCGGCACTGGCGTTCGCGCGGCTCGCCGGGCTGGAAGGGCCGTTGCGGCTGCGGAACGCGCGGTGGGCCGCACTCCCGTCGCCCGCGGACGCCCCCGAGACGTTCACCTGGCGGCTCGGCATGTCCGGCGACGGCGCGCACCGCGTCGAACTGTGGCACGCCGACGAGGACACGCTCCGCTTCGCCGCCGACGTCGTACCGTCCGCGCCTGCCGAAGTCGCGTCGATGCGGCAGGTGTTGAACGCGCCCGCGGCCCTCGACCGGGACGGCTTCTACGCCGCGCTCGGCACCGCGGGCCTCGACGCCCGGCCGTACGCGCGCAGCGTCGAAGGGGTCACCGAACTCGACGACCACCGGCTTCTCGTACGGGTCGCCGAACCGGCCATGTGCCAGGACCCGCACAAGCGGCAGGTGCACCTCCCGGCCTGGGCGCTCGCCGGACTGGTCCAGGGTGTTGCGCACACGCTGGGCCGGGCCGACGCCACCGTGGTGCGGGTGGGATCCGTGCAGGGCGAGCAGTGGGAGCGCACCCGGGCGATCGTGCTGGCGCGGACCTCCGAGGCCGTCTTCTATGCGGCGTTCCTCGACGAGGACGGCCGTGTGCTGGGCCGGGTCGAGGACGCCGAGTTCACCGCCGGCGACCTCCGGCCGGCACTTCCTGGCGAGGCCGGACGGGCCTGGACGGCACTGCCGCAGGCGGCGCGTCCGGTGCCGCCGGCGCCGGCCGGTACTACGGGGGAGTGGCAGCAGCCGGAGGCCGGGCAGCCGGCGGCCGAGCCGTCCGCGACCGTTCCGGTGGATGCGGATGTGGATGCGCATGCGGATACGGACGTGGACGCGCACGCGGACAGGGCGGCGGCGCTCGTCGCGTCGCTGCGCGAGACCGTCGCCGACCTGCTCAAGTTCGACCTGGCCGACGTCGACCTCGACACCCACTTCCACGCGTACGGCTTCGAGTCCATCGCGCTGGCCAAACTGGCCTCGGAACTCAACGGCCTCCTCGGCACGGACCTCACTCCCGCCGTCTTCTTCGAGTGCCCCGACATCCGCAGCCTCGCCGGGCACCTGCTCGACCGCCACGGCCCCGAGCTGACCCTCCCCACCGTCGCCGACGCACCCGCGCCGGTCGCCGCCGCCACCCGGTCGTCCCCGGCCCCGATGCCCGAACCCGCGCCGGACGACGGTGCGGTGGCCATCATCGGCGCCGCGGGACGGTTCCCCGGCGCGGACGATCTGGACACCTTCTGGCAGCGGCTCCGCGCGGGCGAGGACCTGATCGCCGACTACCCCGGCGACCGCTTCGACGGCCCCTACGCGGACGTCGTGGCACGCGCGGACTTCCCGAAGTTCGCCGGTCTGATCGAGGGCGTGGACCGCTTCGACGCGGACTTCTTCCACCTGTCGCGGCTCGAAGCGGAACTGATGGACCCGCAGCACCGCCTGGCACTGGAGACCGTGTGGGCCGCGCTGGAGAACGGCGGTTACGCCCCGGTGCGCCTGCCCGCGAACACCGGGGTCTACTTCGGCGTCTCCGGCAGCGACTACCACCACCTGCTCAACGCCAGCGGCGTGGCACCCGACGGCTTCACCGCCACCGGCAACGCCCACTCGATGCTGGCCAACCGGATCTCCTACGTCCTGGACGTGCACGGGCCGAGCGAACCCGTCGACACGGCCTGTTCCAGTTCGCTCGTCGCGCTGCACCGCGCCGTCGAGAGCATCCGCTCGGGCCGATGCGAGATGGCCATCGCGGGCGGCGTCAACCTGCTGCTGAGCGTGGACATCTTCGCCGCGACGCACATGGCGGGCATGCTCAGCCCCGACGGCCGCTGCAAGACCTTCTCCGCCGGCGCCGACGGCTACGTCCGCTCCGAGGGCGTCGCCGCGGTGCTGCTCAAGCCGCTCGCCCAGGCGCAGCGGGACGGCGACGCGATCTGGGGCGTCGTCCGCGGCAGCGCCGAAAACCACGGAGGCCGCGCCGGTTCCCTGACCGCGCCCAACGGCAAGGCGCAGGCAGCGCTGATCCAGGACGCCATGCGCGGCATCGACCCGGACAGCATCGGCTACGTCGAGGCGCACGGCACGGGCACCGGCCTGGGCGACCCCGTCGAGGTCAACGCGCTCGACAGCGCCTACCGCGCGCTGCGCGGCGACCGGGGCGGGCCGCCGCACCCGGCCCGGCCGTGCGCCCTCGGCTCGGTGAAGACCAACATCGGCCACGCGGAGTCGGCCGCCGGTCTGGCCGGAGTGCTGAAGGTGCTGCTCGCCATGCGCCACCGCGAGCTGCCGCCGACCCTGCACTGCGACCGGCTCAACCCGCACCTGCCGCTCGACGGCGGATTCGAGGTCGTACGCGAACTGCGCCGGTGGGAGCCGGGCACCGACGCCACCGGGCGGCCGTGGCCCCTGCGGGCGGGAGTGAGCAGCTTCGGCTTCGGCGGCGCCAACGCCCATGTCGTCCTCGAAGCACCACCCCTGCCGCCGGTACCGCCCGCCCCGGCGGAGTCGGCCCGCACCACCGCCCCCCAGGCTCTCGTGCTCTCCGCCCGCGACGGCGACCGGCTGCGTGCCACGGCCGGACGGCTGCGGGACTTCCTCGACCGGGCGCGCCGCGATGGACCCGCACCGGACCTGGCGGACCTGGCGTTCACCCTCCAGACCGGCCGGGAAGCCATGGAAGCGCGGCTGGGCTTCGTCGCCGGCGGCATCGACGACGTGCTCGGCACGCTCGACCGGTTCCTCGCGGGCGACGAGCCCGCCGGCTGGCACACCGGCGGCATCAGGCGGTCGCGCGGCGCCGGAGTGCGGCGCGAGCCGGAGCAGGCTCCCGAGGTCACCCGGGCCCTCGCCGACGGACAGCTCGACCGGGTGACGGCCCTGTGGTGCGACGGAGCCCGGGTCGACTGGCAGGCGCTGCATCCCGCAGGCGAGCGCCGCACCGTGCGGCTGCCCGCGTACCCCTTCGCCCGCGACCGCTACTGGGTGCCCGCGGGCGGTGGAACTCCCCTCCCGCCGCCCGCTGCCGAGCCCGCGTTCGAGACCGGTGCCCGTGCGGCGCTGCTCGACGCGGTCCTCGACGGCCGTGCCGGCCCGGACGCCCTGAGCAGGACCTGACGCCTCCCCTGCCTCCTCCCTGGACCGGGCGGCCCGGCCGCCCAGTGACCCGGAACGGAATGAACGTGAGCAGAAACATCCTTCGTGTGCCGGTATGGCGCGACGAACCGGTCCGAGCGCACCCCGCGACGCCCGGAACGCGCCGGCTGGTCGTGCTGTGCGACCTCCCCGACGCCGACGCGGCCGACCTGCGCCGGCACCTGCCCGGCGTGTCCGTCGCCCGTGTGGAAAGCCGTGACGACGGGCCCGCCGCCGCCTACGAACACGCGGCGACCCGGCTGCTCGGCGAGCTCCAGCGACTGCTGGACTCACCGGCCGGCGGCCCCCGTTCCGTGCAGGTCGTGTGCCGCGAGGGGACCCCGTACGGCTACGCCGGTCTGATCGGCATGCTGCGCACCGCCGCGCAGGAGGACCCGGCGCTGCACGTCCAGTTGGTCGAGTTCCCGCAGTGGCCGCCGGGTGCGCGGCTCGCCGACGTGCTGCGGGCGGAGTCCGGGCAGGCGGCGGACCACGTGCGCCACACCGACGGCCGCCGCCAGGTCCGCGCCTGGGCAGCCGCCCCGAGCACGGCGGCCCGCCCGCCGGTGTGGAAGGCCGACGGTGTCTACCTGATCAGTGGGGGAGCGGGCGGCATCGGGCGGCTGGTCGCCGCCGACATCGCACGGCACGCCCCCGGCGCCCGGGTCGTCCGGTGCGGACGCTCACCGGCGGGCCGCGAGCCGGCGCAGCCGGATCCGGCGCCCCACTACCGCCAGGTGGACGTCACCGACGCCGCCGCCGTGGCGGAGCTCGTCAACTCCCTTGTGCGCACGTACGGCAGGCTCGACGGGGTCGTGCACGCGGCCGGCCTGATCAGCGACGACTACGTGATCCGCAAGTCCCACCAGGATGCCCAGCGGGTGCTGGCGCCCAAGGTCGCCGGGCTGGTGAACCTCGACGAGGCCACGCGCCGGCTGCCGCTGGACTTCCTCGCGGCGTTCTCCTCCGGCGCCGGGGCGCTGGGCAACCCCGGGCAGGCCGACTACGCCGCCGCGAACGGGTTCCTCGACGCCTACCTGGCCCACCGGGCCGCCCTGGCCGCCGCGGGCGAGCGCCACGGCGCGAGCGTCTCGATCGGCTGGCCGCTGTGGCAGGACGGCGGCATGAGCGTCCCGGCCGAGGACCTGCCCGCGCTCACCGCACGCTTCGGGCGCCCGCTGGGAACGGACACGGCACTGCGGGCCCTGCACGGCGCACTGGCGCTCGGCGCACCACACCTACTGGTCATGGACGAGGAGAGCGGCGTGGACGAGGAAGGTCCCCGGGAGGCGGACACGCAGCAGACGCGGCAGACGCGGCAGACGGGCCCGGCGGAACTGCGGGCGCGCGTGCTGCCGTTGCTGAAGGAGCTGATCGCCGGGACGGTGCGGCTCGACGCCGCCCGGCTGGACGCCGCCGCTCCGCTGGACAGCTTCGGCATCGACTCACTGGCCGTGACCCGGCTCAACCACCGGTTCGCGCAGTGGTTCGGCGCCCTGCCCAAGACGGTGCTCTATCAGTACCCGACGCTGAACGACCTGGCCGGCCACCTGGCGGAGCGGCACGCGGACGGCTGCCGCCGCTGGCTGGACGACGCGGCGGGGGGCGTGGCACCGGCCACGGCGGAGGTGCCGGGCGCGGCGGCGCCCGCCGCCGCGGCCGCCGCACCGGTGCGTCCACGACCCCGGGCGGTGCGAAACCCGCGTCCGGCCGGCGCGGACGAGCCGATCGCCATCATCGGCCTGAGTGGGCGCTACCCCGACGCCCCGACCCCGGCGGCGTTCTGGGAGAACCTGCGCGCGGGCCGCGAGAGCGTCCGCGAGGTTCCCGCCGAGCGCTGGTCGCTGGACGGCTTCTACGAACCGGACCCGCAGCGGGCCGTGCAGCAGGGCGCCAGCTACAGCAAGTGGGGCGCGTTCCTCGACGACTTCGCCCGCTTCGACGCCGCGTTCTTCGGGATCGCGCCGCGCGACGCCGCCGACATGGACCCGCAGGAGCGGCTGTTCGTCGAGAGCGCGTGGTCGGTGCTGGAGGACGCGGGTTACACCCGGCAGCGCCTCGCCGAGCGGCACGGTTCGTCGGTCGGCGTCTTCGCCGGTATCACCAAGACCGGCTTCGACCGCCACCGCCCGCCGGCCACCGACGGACTGCCGCCCGCACCGCGCACGTCCTTCGGTTCGCTGGCCAACCGGGTGTCGTACCTGCTGGACCTGCGCGGCCCGAGCATGCCGATCGACACCATGTGCTCGTCGTCGCTGACCGCGATCCACGAGGCGTGCGAGCACCTGCGCCACGGCGCGTGCGAGCTGGCCGTCGCCGGCGGGGTCAACCTCTATCTGCACCCCTCCTCGTACGTCGAGTTGTGCCGCTCCCGGATGCTCGCGACCGACGGGCACTGCCGCAGCTTCGGCGCCGGCGGCGACGGGTTCCTGCCGGGCGAGGGCGTCGGCGCGGTGCTGCTGAAGCCGCTGTCCGCGGCCGAGGCCGACGGGGATCCCATCCACGCGGTGATCGTCGGCTCCGCCATCAACCACGGCGGTCGCACCAACGGTTACACCGTGCCCAACCCGCGCGCACAGGCCGCGCTGATCCGCGACGCGCTGGACCGTGCCGGCGTCCGCGCGGCCGACATCGGCTACATCGAGGCGCACGGCACCGGTACCCGGCTCGGCGACCCCGTCGAAATCGACGGCCTGACCCAGGCGTTCGCCCCCGACGCCGACGGGAGCGGCGGGTGCGCCCTCGGCTCGGTCAAGTCGAACATCGGCCACCTGGAGGCCGCTGCGGGTATCGCGGGCCTGACCAAGGCCGTACTGCAGCTGCGGCACGGCGAGTTCGTGCCCACCCTGCACGCCGAGCAGACCAACCCCGACATCGACTTCGCGGCGACCCCGTTCACCCTCCAGACCGGCGCGGCGCCCTGGCCGCGGCCCGCGGACGGCGGCCCGCGGATGGCCGGCATCTCCTCGTTCGGCGCGGGCGGCGCCAACGCCCACGTCATCGTCGCCGAGTACCAGGGCACGAAGAGCGCCCCCGCCGCGCCCGCACGACCGGTGCTGCTGCCGCTGTCGGCCCGGACCGCCGAGGATCTGCGGGCACGGGCCCGCCAGTTGACCGATCTGCTCCGCTCCGGTTCCCCCGTGGACCTGCCCGCCGTCGCAGCCACCCTGCAGACCGGCCGCGAGGAGATGGACGAGCGGGTGTGCTTCGTCGCGCGCACCCCCGGGGAGTGGCTCGACCAGCTCGGCGCCTTTCTCGCCGACCCCGACCCCGACTCCGACCACGACTCCGACTCCGCGCCCGACAAGGCCCGGGGGCCGTGGTGCCGCGGTCGCGTCAGGGCCACCCGCGAGACGCTGGCCGCCCTGGCGGAGAAGGACGAACTGCGCGAACTCGTCGACCGCTGGACCGCCTGCGGCGACTGGCCCGAGCTGGCCGCCTTCTGGGCCAAGGGCATGCCGCTCGACTGGACCCGCCTGCACGCCGGCGCGGACACCCCCGCACGGGTCCACCTGCCCGCCTACCCCTTCGCCGGACGGCAGTTCTGGTACGGCCCGGCCGGCAGCGAGCGCCCGGCAACGACGCCGGTGGCCGCCGCGCCCCGCCCGCCGGCGGCCCCTGCCGCCGACGTCGAGCGCATCCTGCTCGACGCACTGGCCGCCGTGCTGCAGATGCCGGTGGCCGAGATCGAGCGCCGCCGCCCCTTCGCCGACTACGGCCTGGACTCCATCCTCGGCGTGAACCTGGTCCACACGCTCAACACGGACCTCGGCACCGCCCTGGAGACCACCGACCTCTTCGACCACGGCACCGTCGAGCGCCTGCACGCGTTCATCGTCGGCACCTACGGTGACGCGCCGCACGCCCGGACCTCCCCGGAAGCCGACTCCCCGGCGCCGAACGACGACGACGCTGACGACGCCGTCGCCGTCGTAGGGATGGCCGCCCGCTACGCCGACGCCGAGGACCCGCGCGCCCTTTGGGACCACCTGATGGCCGGCCACGACCTCGTCGAGCCGGTGTCGCGCTGGGCACTCGGCCAGGACGTGACCTGCCGCTCGGGCAGCTTCGTCCGCGGCATCGACCTGTTCGACCCGGTGTTCTTCGCGATCTCCGGCGTCGAGGCCACCACCATGGACCCCCAGCAGCGCATCTTCCTCGAACAGTGCTGGAACGCCCTGGAGGATGCCGGCTACACCGGTGAACGCCTGACCCATCGCAACTGTGGTGTCTACGTGGGCTGTTACACCGGCGACTACCACGACCAGCTGGACAACCGGCCGCCGGCGCAGGCCCTGTGGGGCACCATGGGCTCGGTCGTCGCCTCCCGTATCGCCTACCACCTCGACCTCAAAGGCCCTGCCCTCACCACCGACACCTCCTGCTCCAGCTCACTCGTCTCGCTGCACCTGGCCTGCCGCGACCTGCTCTCCGGCGACGCCGACATGGCGATCGCCGGCGGGGTGTTCATCCAGACCACACCGCGGCTGTACGGGTCGGCGACGCGCGCGGGCATGCTCTCGCCCAGCGGCCGTTGCCGCAGCTTCGACGCCCGCGCCGACGGCTTCGTCCCGGGCGAGGGCGCGGGTGCGGTCGTCCTCAAACGGCTGGCCGACGCCCGGCGCGACGGCGACCACATCTACGGCGTCGTCCGCGGCTCGGGCATCAACCAGGACGGCACCACCAACGGCATCACCGCCCCCAGCGCGGCCTCACAGGAACAGCTCCTCCGCGACGTCCACGCCCGCAGCGGCATCGAGCCCGGCGGCATCCAGCTCGTCGAGGCGCACGGCACGGGCACCCAGCTCGGCGACCCGATCGAATTCCGCGCGCTCTCCCGCGCGTTCGAGGGCGCCCCGGCCGGTGGCGCCGTCCTCGGATCGATCAAGACCAACATCGGGCACACGCAGTTCGCCGCCGGCATCGCGGGCGTCATCAAGGCACTCCTGGCCCTGGAGCACCGGCAGATCCCGCCGTCGCTCCACTTCCAGGAGGCCAACCGGGCCGTGGTGCTCGACGGCAGCCCGTTCACCGTCGCCACCGCCGCGCGGCCCTGGACGGCGCCCGCCCGCGGCCCGCGCCGGGCGGCCGTCAGCTCCTTCGGAGCCAGCGGCACCAACGCGCACGTCGTGCTGGAGGAGGACCCGGACCCCCGGACGACCGGCGCCGGCGGGGAAGCAGGCGGGGAAGTCGGCGAGGAACACGCCTTCCTGCTGTCGGCCCGCACACCGGCCGCCCTCCGCACGGTCGTTGACCGGCTGCTCGCCCACCTCGACCGCGAACCCGCACTGCCCGCCGACGCCGTCGCCTACAGCCTGGCCGCGGGCCGCAGCCACTTCGCGCACCGGCTGGCCGTCGTCGCCACCGGCCTGCCCGACCTCGCGGCGCGCCTGCGCTCATGGCTCTCCGGCACCGCCAGTGACACGGTGCTGGCGGGGGAGACCGCCGCGGAACCCCGCCCGGTGGGCGGAGCGCGTGCCCTGGCCCCGGGGGCCCTGGCCGCGGCGTACGTACGGGGCGAGGCCGACCGGTTCGGCGACAGCTTCGCGCCCGCCGCGCGCCGCCAAGTACCGCTGCCCACCTACCCGTTCGAGCGGCAGCGTTACTGGACCGACACCACTGACACCACCGACACCACCGACACCGGGGAAGGGCAGGGACTCCCGGACACGGACGAGGCCGCGTACCGACTCCGGCTCGGCGGCGAGGAGTTCTTCCTGGCCGACCACCACGTAGGCGGCCGGGCCGTGCTGCCCGGCGTGCTGTCGCTGGAGGTGGCCCGCCGCGCCGTGACCGGCGGTTCCTTCGCGCCCGTCGGCCTGCGCGACGTCGTCTGGCCGCAGCCGTTCCCCGTCGGGGACGGTGGCGCCGAACTGCGCGTCGACCTGGCCGGCGACACCTTCCGCGTCCTGCGCGACGGCGCGTCCGTGCACGCCCAGGGCCGTGTCACCACGCCCGGTGCGCCCGCGCCCGCGCCGCTGGACGACCTGCGGGCCCGCTGCGGCCGCCGCACTTTGTCGCGCAGCCAGTGCCGTGCCGCCCTCGACGCCGTCGGCATCCGCCACGGAGACCGCCTGCGCGCCATCGACACCCTGGCCGTCGGCGACGGCGAGGTCCTGGCCCGGCTCGTCCTGCCCGACGGCGCCGGCGACGGGGCGTTCGCGCTGCACCCCGCGATCCTCGACAGCGCCGTCCAGGCCGTCGTCGGCCTCTACGGCGACGCCACCGGAACGCTCGGCGAACAACCCGGTGCGCCCGCACTGCCCTTCGCCCTGGACGCCGCCGACCTCCTCGCCCCCACCACCGAGCGCATGTGGGCCCACCTGCGCCACACCGAGGGCTATGCCCCCTCGGCCGACCGGGACGTGACGAAAGTGGACATCGACGTGTACGACGACAGCGGACGGCTCTCCGCGAGCCTGCGCGGCTACGCGTTCCGCCGCATGGTCGCCTCGGCCGCCCCGGCCGGCGAGGCCCCGCACGCGACGCTGCTGGCACCGGTGTGGGACGCCCTGCCCGCCGCGCCCGCCGCGCCGTGGCCCCACCCGCACACCCGCGTCGTGCTGCTGGGCGGCACCGCCGAGGAACAGGACGGACTCCGCCGCCACTACTCGGACGCCACCGTCCTGGACGCCCGCGCCGAGGAGCCGGCCGACCGGCTGGCCGCGCGGCTGCCCGCCGGTGTCGAGCACGTCTTCTTGCTCGCCCCGACCGGCTCCACCGGCGAGCCGGCCACCGCGCGGTACGACGCGGCAGTCGCCGTTTTCCGCCTGGTCAAGGCGCTGTTGGCCGGCGGCGCCGACGCCCGTGAAACGGGCCTGACCCTGGTCACCCGGCAGGCGCGCCTGCTGCCGGGCGACGCCGGTGCCGACCCCGCCCACGCCGGGGTGCACGGCCTCGCCGGCACCCTGGCCAAGGAGTACCCGCACTGGCGGATCCGCGTCGCCGACGTCGCGGCGGACGCCCCGGTGCCCTGGCCGGCCCTGCTGGCCCTGCCCGCCGACCCCCGCGGCGAGACCCTGGCCCACCGCCGTGGCGAGTGGTACCGCCTGCGCCTGCTGGAGACGCACGGGCCCGGCGACCGGCCCGCCCCGCGCGAGCCCGGCGGCGTGGTCGTGGCCATCGGCGGCGCCGGCGGCATCGGCACCGTGTGGACCGAGCACATGATGCGCCGTCACGGCGCCCGGGTCGTCTGGATCGGACGCCGCCCGCTGGACGCCGCCATCGCCGCCCGGCAGGAAGCCCTCGCAGCCGACGGCCCCATGCCGGACTACGTGCAGGCCGACGCGACCGACCGCGACGCCCTGCGCCGCGCCTGCGAGGAGATCGTGCGGCGGCACGGCCCGGTGCGCGGAGTCCTGCACACCGCGATCGTCCTCGGCGACCAGACCCTCGCCAGGATGGACGAGGACCGGTTCCGCGCGACCTACGCCGCCAAGGCCGACATCGCCGTCAACCTCGCCGACGCCTTCGCCGGCCAACCGCTGGACTTCGTCGCGTTCTTCTCCTCCATGCAGACCTTCTTCAAGGCCCCCGGCCAGGCCAACTACGCCGCGGGCTGCACCTTCGCCGACGCCTACGCCGAGCACCTGTCCACCCGGCTCGACTGCCCGGTCAAGGTCATGAACTGGGGATACTGGGCCGGCGTCGGAGTCGTCACCGCCGACGGCTACCGGCAGCGCATGGCACAGCTGGGCCTGGGCTCGATCGAACCGGACGAGGGCATGGCCGCCTTCGACGCTCTGCTGGCCTCGCCGTACCCGCAGCTCGCCCTCCTCAAGGCCACGGACACCCGCAGCATCGACGGCCTCCACGACACCGACGCCCTCACACACCCGGCCGTCACCGCGCCGTCCCTGATCGGCGCGCTGCGCGAGGCCCGCCCCGACCGCGGCGCCGAGATCGCGCGGCTGCGCGAGCAGGCCGGCGGGCACGCCGGAGCCATGCAGGACGCGCTCGTCCGCATCACCCGGGCACTGCTGCGGTCCCTGGGCCTGTTCCGCGACGGCCGCGCGGCAACCGCCGCCGAATGGCGCGCCGTCGGCGGCATCGAGGACCGCTACCAGCGCTGGACCGAGCACACCCTCGCCGTACTCGCCGACGCGGGCCACCTGCGCCGCGACGGCGCGGACCGGTACGCGGCCCTCGACACCCGTACCGGATCCCTCGACGACGCCTGGGCCGACTGGGACCGCGCGCGGCAGCCGTGGCTGGCCGACCCCGCCAAACGCCCCCAGGCGATCCTCGTCGACACGACGCTGCGCGCCCTGACCGGCATCCTCACCGGCCGCCGCCCGGCCACCGACGTGATGTTCCCCAACGCCTCGCTCGAACTCGTCGAGAGCGTCTACAAGAACAACCCCGTCGCCGACTACTTCAACGACGTGCTCGCCGACACCCTCGTCGCCCACCTCGAACGGCGGCTGGCGGACGACCCGTCCGCGCGCCTGCGCATCCTGGAGATCGGCGCCGGCACCGGCGGCACCAGCGCCACGGTCTTCCGCAGGCTGCGGCCGTGGGCCGGGCACATCGAGAAGTACAGCTACACCGACATCTCCCGGGCGTTCCTGTTGCACGCGCAGCGGGAGTACAGCGAGATCGCCCCGTACCTGGACACCCGGCTCTTCAACGCCGAACAGCCGCTGGCCGGCCAGGAGGTGGCCGCCGGCGAGTACGACGTCGTGATCGCCACCAACGTGCTGCACGCCACCCGCAACATCCGCAGGACGTTGCGCAACGCCAAGGCCGCCGCACGCCCCAACGCCCTGCTGCTGCTCAACGAGCTCAGCGACAACATCCTCTTCAGCCACCTCACGTTCGGCCTCCTGGACGGCTGGTGGCTCTACGACGACCCGGCGCCGCGCATCCCCGGTTCTCCCGGCCTGGCGCCGGACAGCTGGCGGCGGGTCCTCGGCGAGGTGGGCTTCCGCGGGGCGTTCGTCGCTGCCGAGGGCGCCGACGACCTCGGCCAGCAGGTGATCGTCGCCGAGAGCGACGGTGCGATCCGCCAGCCGCGCCCGGCCGGGGAGTCCGCCTTCCGCGGCGCCCTCCCGGAGGCCCGGCCGCGGGCCGCGGCGGCGGAAGCGCCCACCGCGCCGCCGCCGGCCGCCGCCCCGGGTGCCGCCGCCGACCGTGACGCACTGCTGGCGGACCTGGCCCGCGAACACTTCCGCGGCCTCGTCGCGGACACGCTGCGGCTGCCGGTCGCCGACATCCGCGCCGACGTGTCCTTCGACCGCTACGGCATCGACTCGATCCTGGTCGTCCAGCTGACGGAAGCGGTCCGCAAGGGCCTCGACAACGTCGGCAGCACGCTGTTCTTCGAGGTACGGACGGTCGACGGCCTCGTCCGGCACTTCCTCCGCACCCAGCCCGACGCGCTCGCGGCGCTGGTCGGCCTGAGCGACGGGACGGCGGCGTCCACGGACGGGCAACCCGCGCCGCCCGAGGCGCCGAAGCCCGCGGATCAGCCGCGGCCGGCCGGTGAGACGCGGCCGGCCGCGGTGCCGGAG
>NZ_JBNHIN010000042.1:0-12570 GCF_050054615.1 Streptomyces sp. YGL11-2 | reverse complement strand
GTGAGACGCGGCCGCCCCCGGTGCCGGAGCCGGCGGAGCCGCCCCGCGCCGAGCACGGCACGGCCATCGCGATCGTCGGCATGGCGGGCCGCTACCCCGGCGCACCCGATCTGGACACCTTCTGGGAGAACCTGCTCGCCGGGCGGGACAGCATCACCGAGATCCCGGCCGGGCGCTGGGACCACAGCCGCTACTACGACGCGCGCCGCGGCGTGCCCGGCAGGACCTACAGCAAGTGGGGCGGTTTCCTCGACGGGGTGGACGAGTTCGACCCGCTGTTCTTCGGCATCGCGCCGAAGGCCGCGTCCACGATGGACCCGCAGGAGCGGCTGTTCCTGCAGTGCGCCCACACCACGCTGGAGGACGCTGGCTACACGCGTGACGCGCTGCGCGCCGCCGCCCGCGCCCGAGTGCCCGAAGACGCCGGCGACATCGGGGTGTTCGTCGGCGCGATGTACTCCGAGTACCAGCTCCACGGCGCCGAATACAGCGTGCGCGGCGAGCCGGTCGTCGTGCCGGGGAGCCTGGCGTCCATCGCCAACCGCGTCTCGTACTTCCTCGACGCGAGCGGCCCCAGCGCCACCGTCGACACCATGTGCGCCTCGGCGCTGTCCGCGATCCACCTCGCCTGCGCCGCCCTGCAGCGCGGGGAGTGCGGTGTCGCGCTGGCCGGCGGGGTCAACCTGTCGGTGCACCCCGGCAAGTACCTGATGATCGGCGAGGGCCAGTTCGCCTCCAGCGACGGCCGCTGCCGCAGTTTCGGCGAGGGCGGCGACGGCTACGTGCCCGGCGAGGGCGTCGGCGCGGTGCTGCTGCGTCCGCTCGCCGACGCCGTCGCCGACGGCGACCGCATCCTCGGCGTGATCCGTGGCACCGCCGTGAACCACGGCGGGCACACGCACGGATTCACCGTGCCGAACCCGCTCGCGCAGGCGGCGGTCATCCGCAGCGCCTGGCGCCGGGCCGGAGTCGACCCCCGCGACATCGGCTGCATCGAGGCGCACGGCACCGGCACCGCACTGGGCGACCCGATCGAGATCGCCGGACTGAACGCCGCTTTCGCCGAGTTCACCGACGCGCGGAACTTCTGCGCCATCGGCTCGGCGAAGTCGAACATCGGCCACCTGGAGTCCGCGGCGGGTATCGCGGGCCTCGCCAAGCTGCTGCTGCAGATGCGGCACGGCACGCTCGCACCGTCCCTGCACGCCGAACGCGTCAATCCGAACATCGACTTCGCCGACAGCCCCTTCGTCCTCCAGCGCGAGGCCGCGCCCTGGCCGAGGACCGGCCAACGCCCGCGCCTCGGCGGCCTCTCCTCGTTCGGCGCGGGCGGCTCCAACGCCCACCTCGTGGTCGAGGAGTTCATCGGGGAGCACGCCGGGGCGGACCGCGCGCCCGAGGCGCCCGCACACCGCGGCGAACCCGTCGTCGTGGTGCTGTCCGCGTTCGACGGAGAGCGCCTGCGCGAGGCGGCCGGCCGGTTGCGCGACACCCTGCGGACGGAGCGGTTCAGCGGCGCGGACCTGCCCGACATCGCCTACACGCTGCAGGTCGGCCGCGAGGCGATGACCGCACGGTTCGCGGCGGTCGTCAGCACGCTTCCCGCCCTGGTGGACGCGTTGGACGCCTGTGCGCTCAGCCGCGGGCTGCCCGCCGGCGCGTACCTCGACACCGGCGGCGAACGGGCCGGCGCGGTCCAGGACTTCCTCACCGACGAGGACTTCCAGGAGACGATCGGGCGCTGGGCACGGCGCGGAAAGCCGGCGCCCCTGGCCGAGGCGTGGACCAGCGGCCTGACCGTCGACTGGGCCCGCCTGTACGACGAGGGACCGAAGCCGCGCAAGGTCGGACTCCCCGGCTACCCGTTCGCCCGGGAGCGCTACTGGTACACCGACGGACTGCCCGAACTCCCGGAACTCCCCGCAATCCCCGCCACGTTCGGCGACGCCGCACCGCAGCCCGCCGCACCGCAGCCCGCAGCGGAGACCGCGCCCGCGACGTCGCCCGCCCCACCCGCCCCGTCCGCGCGGCCGGCCCACTCCCACGAGCTGCCGGCCGGCGACCTCACCCTGCACCCCGTCTGGGAACCCGTCCGGCTGCTGCGCGGCAGCCCCTACCCGTCCGCGGCCTCCCGCGTGGTGGCGATCGGCCTCGAACCGGAGGTCCTCGCGGAGCTGACCGACCGCCGCCCGCAGACCGCGGTGCTGGACACCGCAGCGTCATCCGCCGAAGAGGTACGGGACCAACTCGCCGCCCTGGGCGACTTCGACCACGTCGTCATGCGGTTCCCGACCGGGGCCGCCGCCCAGGACGCCGACGCGCGGATCGGCACGCAGCGCGCGGCGATCCGCCGGATGTTCCGCGTCCTGACGGCACTGGCCCTCACCCGGGACGAGCAGCGGCTCGGCCTCACCCTCCTGACCAGCGGCGCGTTCGACGCGGGCGGCTCCGGGACCGCCGACCCGGCGCAGGCGAGCCTGCACGGGCTGCTCGGCGGCCTGGCCAAGGAACAGCCGCACTGGCGCATCCGCGCGGTCGACCTGGCCGACGGCGAACCGTTCGTCGCCGACGAGGTCTTCGCGCTGCCCGCCGACCGCCGCGCGCACCCGCTCGCCCGCCGCGGCGGCCAGTGGCTGCGCCGCCAGCTGCTGCCGGTGGACGCCACCCCGCCGCCCGCCGAGCCGGTGCTGCGCCGCGACGGCGTCTACGTGCTGATCGGCGGCGCGGGCGACCTCGGCGTACTGCTCAGCGAGTACCTCGTACGGCACCACCACGCACACGTCGTATGGGTCGGCCGCCGCGCCGAGGACGACGACATCCGGGCCAGGGCGGCTCGGGCCGCGGCGGGCGGGCGGACCCCCGTCTACCTGTCCGCCGACGCCTCCGACCCCGGCGCGCTCGCCCGCATGCGGGACGAGGTCGTCCGCCGCCACGGCCGCATCGACGGTGTGGTGCACCTGGCGATGGTGTTCAGTCACACGCCGCTCGCCCGGATGACCGAGCGGGAACTGGAGGCCACCCTCGCGGCCAAGGTCGACCCGTGCGTGCACTTCGCCGACGTCTTCGCCGGCCACCGCTTGGACTTCGTCCTCCTGATCTCCTCGCTGGTGAGCTTCATCCGCAACTCCCACCAGGCGCACTACTCGGCGGCCTGCGCCTTCGAGGACGCGCACGCCGCCGCCCTGCGCGAGGCGCTGGACTGCCGGGTCAAGGTCGTCAACTGGGGCTACTGGGGCAACGTCCCCGACGAGTTGCTGCGCGACGTGACGTCCATGGGACTGGCCCCGATCGACCCGGCCACGGCGATGGGCGCACTGGAGCGCCTGCTGGCCGGCCCCCTCCACCAGATCGGCTTCATGCGCCTCGGCCGGCCGCTGCCCGTCGAAGGGGTGCTCACCGCCGAGACGCTGACCCCGCAGGCGCATGGTGCGGCGGCCCCCGACGGCGCCACGGCCCTCGCCCTGCCCACCGACCTGGCCGCGTACCACGCGGGCCCGGTCCCGGGCGAGATCGACGCCTGCCTGCTCCGCCGCCTGGCTGCCGAACTGCGCCGGGCGGGACTGGAGGAGCCGCGCCACGGCATCTCCCGGTGGACGGAACAGCAGGGCGTCGACGCACGGTTCGACGGCTGGCTCGCGGCCACCCTGCGCACGCTCGCCGAGCACGGAATGATCGACGACCGGGGCCGCTGGAGCACCGGCAGCCCGACCGCCGAGGACACCGCCGCCTGCCGCGCCGACTGGGCCGCGCAGACGCCTCGTTGGGCCGCCGCCAACCCCGATCTGCGCGCACCGCTGCACCTGCTGGACCAGACGCTGCCCGCGCTCGCCGACATTCTGCGCGGCCGGGTGCGCGCCACCGATGTGCTGTTCCCCCAGGGGGAGTTCTCCCTCGTCGAAGGCGTCTACCGCGACAACCGCGTGGCCGCGCACTTCAACGCCGTCCTCGCCGAACACGTGGCGGCGTTCCTGCGCGCACGCCGGGACGCCGAACCGGGCGCCCGCCTGCGCGTACTGGAGATCGGCGCGGGGACCGGTGGAACCACGGGCCCGGTGCTCGAACGCCTCGCCCGCGAGGGGCTCGACCTGGCCGAGTACTGCTTCACCGACCTGTCCCCGGCCTTCCTGCAGAACGCCCAGGACACCTTCGGACCGGGCCGCGACCACCTCACGTACCGCATCTTCGACGCGGCCCGGCACCCGCACGACCAGGGGCTCGACACCGGCGCCTTCGACGTCGTCATCGCCGCCAACGTGCTGCACGCCACCGACAACATCCGCCCTGCCGTGCGGCACGCCAAGGCGCTGCTGCGCGGCAACGGCCTGCTGGCCCTCAACGAGATCAGCAGCTTCTACCTCGTCAACCACCTCACCTTCGGCCTGCTCGACGGCTGGTGGCTCCACGACGACGCCGAACTGCGGGTGCCCGGCAGCCCCGCACTGTCGCCCGCGGCCTGGCAACTCGTACTGGAGCAGGAGGGCTTCACCGGCATCCGCCACCCCGCGCGAGACGCCCTGGCGCTAGGACAGCAGGTCGTCGTGGCCCACAGCGACGGTCTCGCCCGCAGCCCGCGACTGTCCTCCGGAACGGCCGACGTGAACAGCCGGCCGGCCCAGCCGTCGACGGCGACGGCGCCGACGGCTTCGGCCCCCGCGTCCGCCCCGGCCCGGACCGTCCTGGACGTGGTCCTCGCCGAGCTCGCCGACGCGCTGCGCATGCCCGCCGAACGGATCGGCCCGGACCGGGCGTTCGCCGACTACGGCCTCGACTCCATCGTCGGCGTCCGGTTCGTCCAGCGCCTGAACCAGGAGCTCGGGACCGACCTGCCGACCACCGTCATCTTCGACCACCGCAGCGTGACGCAGCTCGCCGCCCACATCGTCGAGAACCACCAGCCGCAACCGGCCGCCCCGGCACCCGCCGCGGCGGCACCGGCGCCCGCACCGGACCCCGCCGGAGCACCGCCGCGTCCCGAAGGCCGCGAACCCATCGCCATCGTCGGGATCAGCGGCCGCTTCGCGCAGTCGGACGACACCGACGCCCTCTGGCAGCACCTCGCCGCGGGCCGCGACCTCGTCGGCCCGGTCGAACGGTGGGATCTCTCCGGCTACAGCCGGGACGAACTCTCCTGCCGCGCGGGCAGCTTCCTCGACGACATCGACCGGTTCGACGCCCGCTTCTTCAACCTGACCGGCCTCGAAGCCACCTACACCGACCCCCAGCAGCGGCTGTTCCTCGAACAGGCGTGGACGGCCATCGAGAACGCCGGCTACGCGGGCTCCTCCCTGGACGGCCGCCGGTGCGGCGTCTATGTCGGCTGCACCGGCGGCGACTACCCCCAGTGGTTCGAGGACGCGCCGCCCGCACAGGCGGCATGGGGCACCGCGCCCTCGGTCGTACCGGCGCGCATCGCCTACCACCTGAACCTCCAGGGCCCCGCCATCGCGGTCGACACGGCCTGCTCCAGCTCACTGGTCGCCCTCCACCTCGCCTGCCAGGGCCTGTGGGGCGGCGAAACCGACATGGCCCTCGCCGGAGGGGTCAGCGTCCAGACCACTCCCGACACCTACCTGGCGGCCGGCCGCGGCGGCATGCTCTCGCCCACCGGCAAGTGCCACACCTTCGATGCCGCCGCCGACGGATTCGTACCCGGTGAGGGTGTGGGTGTCGTGGTGCTCCGTCGCCTGTCGGACGCACTGGCCGACGGCGACCACATCCACGCCGTGATCCGCGGCTCCGCCGTCAACCAGGACGGGGCGACCAACGGCATCACCGCACCCAGCGCCGTGTCGCAGGAGCGCCTGATCCGCCAGGTGCACACCGAATTCGGCATCGACCCGGCGGAGATCGGCATGGTCGAGGCGCACGGCACCGGCACCCAGCTCGGCGACCCCATCGAATGCCGGGCCCTGGTCGCCGCGTTCGGCACGGCCGGCGGCAGCGACACCTGCGCACTCGGCTCGATCAAGACGAACCTCGGCCACACCACCTCGGCCGCGGGCGTCGCGAGCCTGCTCAAGGTCGTGCTCTCCCTGCGCCACGGCCAGATCCCGCCGTCCCTCCACCACTACGAGACCAACCCCGCGATCCGACTCACCGAAAGTCCCTTCCACGTGAACACCACGCTGCGGCCGTGGCAGCCCAACGGCCAGGGCAGGCGCGTCGCGGCCCTGAGCGCGTTCGGCTTCAGCGGCACCAACGGCCACATGGTCGTGGAGAACGCTCCGGACCGTGACGGGCGCCAGGCGGCGGAGGGCGAGCTGCTGTTCGTCCTGTCCGCCCAGCAGCCCGAGGCGCTGCGCCGCCGCGCCGAGGACCTGCTGGCGTACCTGCGCCGCACACCCGACGCCGCGCTGACCGACGTCAGCTACACCCTGGCGGCCGGCCGCGACCACTTCACCCACCGCGCGGCATTCGTCGCCGCCGACCGCGACACGCTCGCACTCCGGCTGGAGGGATGGCTGGCCGACGGGCGGAGCGAGACCGCGGGCGGGCGCGGCGACACCGCACCGGAGCGCGCCGGGGCTCGGTACCTGAACGGCGAACAGGTCGACTTCGCGCCGCTGTTCGCCGGTCTCGACGTGCGCCGCACGCCGCTGCCCACCTACCCGTTCCAGCGCAAGAGCTACTGGCCGACGGCCGCCGCCCCGAGCCGGCGCCACCGGGCCCCACAGGCCGCGAACGGCTCTGCCGCCGCCCCGTCACCCGAGCCGGCCCGGCCGGCCCCCGCGCGGCCGGCGCCGGACGGGGACGAGGCAAGCGTGCGGTACCTGGCCGGCGACCTCCTGCTGGCCGAGCTCTCCCGGGTGCTCATGATGGAGCCCGACGAGATCGACCCGCAGGCGTCGTTCTCCGACTACGGCGTGGACTCGATCCTCAGCGTCAAGCTCGTCGCAGCGGTGAACCACGCCCTCGACGTCGACCTGCCGAGCACCGCACTGTTCGAGCACAGCTCGCTCGACCGGCTGACGGACCACCTGGTCACCCGGTACGGGGCGCAGGTGCGGTCCTCCGGTGCGCTGCGCGCACCGCAAGCCGAGGCCGGAGCGGCCCCGGCGCGGGACGACCACGGGCACGCCGCCGCCGAGGCTCCGCCCGCCGCTCCTGTCGCCTCCGCCGGAACTCCCGCTGCCCCCGCTGTCCCTGCCGTCCCCGCCGAAGCCCCCGAGGCACCCGCGGCCGTTACGGACGGCCCGGCCGACGACGGCATCGCCGTGGTGGGCATCGCCGCCCGCTTCGCGCAGTCGCCCGATGCCGCCGCCCTGTGGGCGCACCTCGCCGCGGGCGACGACCTGGTGGGCGAGGTCACCCGCTGGGACATGGAAAAGGAGCTGGGCGCGGACGCCCCACGCCAGTTCGGCAGCTTCGTCGACGACATCGAGCGCTTCGACGCCTGGTTCTTCCGCATGTCCGGCAAGGAGGCCACCTACACCGACCCGCAGCAGCGGATCTTCCTGGAGGAGTGCTGGCACGCCCTGGAGGATGCGGGCTACGCCGGTGAACGGCTCGACGGCCGCGGCTGCGGCGTCTACGTCGGCGGCTCGCCCAGCGACTACCAGCAGCTGATCGGCGACGACGCGCCACCGCAGACACTATGGGGCAACATCTCCTCGGTCATCGCCTCGCGGATCTCCTACTTCCTCGACCTGCAGGGCGCCGCGCTGTCGGTCGACACGGCCTGCTCCAGTTCGCTGGTGGCCGTTCACCAGGCATGCCAGGACCTCCGCCTGGGCAACACGTCCATGGCGCTGGCGGGCGGCGTCTTCGTCCAGTCCACGCCGATCTTCTACCGGTCCGCCGTACGGGCCAACATGCTGTCCGCCCGCGGGCGTTGCCACACCTTCGACGAGCGCGCCGACGGCTTCGTGCCGGGGGAGGGCGCCGGCGTCGTCGTGCTCAAGAGGCTCGCCGACGCGCTGCGCGACGGCGACCAGGTCTACGGCGTGATCCGCGGCTCCGGTATGAACCAGGACGGCACCACCAACGGGCTCACCGCACCCAGCGCCGGATCGCAGGAACGCCTCCTGCGCAGTGTCCACGAGCGTGCCGGCGTCGACCCCGCCGGCATCCAGCTGATCGAGGCGCACGGGACCGGCACGCCGCTGGGCGACCCCATCGAATTCGCGGCCCTGCGCGCCGCGTTCGCGGACGCGCCCGAGGGCGGCTGCGCCCTCGGGTCCGTCAAGACCAACCTGGGGCACACCCAGTTCGCCGCCGGCGTGGCCGGCGTCATCAAGGTGCTGCTGGCGCTCAGGAACGAGCAACTGCCCCCGTCGCTGCACTTCCAGCGGGCCAACCCGGCGATGGCGCTGGAGGGCAGCCCCTTCTACGTCAACACCGCACTGCGCCCGTGGCCGGCACCCGCCGACGGTCCGCGCCGCGCCGGCGTCAGCTCGTTCGGCGCCGCGGGCACCAACGCGCACGCGCTCATCGAACAGGCCCCTGCCGTGCACACCGCCGGGCACCGGCCGCGGCAGGGCCGGCTGATCGTCCTGTCGGCCCAGGACGCCGCCGGCCGCCGCGCCCAAGCCGAGCGGCTCCTGGCCCACTTCCTCGCCCACGAGGACCTGGACCTGGGCGACGTGGCCTACACCCTGGCCACCGGCCGCCGCCACTGCAGCCACCGCTGGGCGTGCGTGGCCACCGACCGCGAGCAACTCGTCGCCGCCCTGCGGACCTGGCTGCGCGACGGCCGGGCCGAGGACGTGGTCACCGGTGAGGCGCCCGACGGGCACCGCCGCCAGGACCCCGCCGTGCAGGCCCGCGCCGGCCGCCTGATGGCCGAGCCCGACCGTCACGACGCCCTCACCGAGCTGGCCGGGCTCTTCGCCCGGGGCCAGGATCTGCGCTTCGCCGCGCTCTTCGACGCCGGCGGCTTCCGTATCGTGTCCCTTCCGGCCTACCCGTTCGCGGGCGAGCGCTACTGGATCGGATCACGTCCGGCGGCCCTCGCCGCGCCCCCGGCCCCCGTCGCGGCCCCGTCGCCGCTGACAGGCCGCCGGCTGACCGGTGATCCCGGCTCGCCGTCCTTCGCCGTCGAGCTGACCGGCCGCGAGTTCTTCCTCGACGACCACCGGGTGCGCAACGTGCCGGTGCTCCCCGGCGTCGCCTACCTGGAGCTGGCCTACGCGGCGGCCCGGGCCGAGGGCGTCGACCCCGCCAACGCCCGCCTGCGCAACGTCGTCTGGTCGCGCCCCGCACGGATCACCGAGCCGACCCCGGTCGAGATCGCGCTGCGGCCGTGCGGGGACGGCGCCTTCACCTACGAGATCACCACCGCGTCCGACGGCGAACCGCCCGTGGTCCACGGGCAGGGACGCATCGAACGGTGCGCGGCGCCGGCACCCGCGCGCCTGGACATCGCCGCGCTGCGCGCCCGGTGCGACCTGCGCACCGTCGAACACGACGACTGCTACCGGCTCTTCGACCGCATGGGCATCGGCTACGGCCCGGCCATGCGGGGCATCCGGCGGATCCACGTCGGCGCCGGGCTCGCCGTCGCCCGCCTGAGCCTGCCGCAGGCCGCCCGGGAGGGCGCCGACTGGGACCTGCACCCCTCGATGCTCGACGCCGCCGTACAGGCCACCCTGGGCCTGTCGCTGGCCGAGGACACCGACACCGTGGCGGCGGCACTGCCCTTCGTCCTGGAGGAGGTACAGCTGCTCGCGCCCAGCCCGGCCCTCGGGTGGGCCGTGGTGCGGCCCGCGGCGGGCGACCACGGCGGAGCCGTGCGCCGCATCGACATCGAACTGTGCGACGACGACGGCGAGGTGTGCGTACGTCTGCGCGGGTTCACCGCACGCATCCTGTCCACCGGTGACCATCCCGCCGGCGGGGAGAACACAGGGGACGCGACGCTCACCCTGATGCGTGCCGGCTGGCGCCCGGCCGAGCCCACCCGGACCTCGCCGCCGCCGGTACGGCACGAGGTGCTGCTCGGCGGACTCGCCGGCACCGACCCCGCCGCGGTCCAGGACGGGCTCGGCGTGCCCTGCACCGCACTGCCCGCCGACGGCGACCTGGCTCGCCGCTTCACCCGCCAGGCGGAAACGGTGCTGGCCCGGCTCCGGCACCTCGTCCCGGCCACCCGCGACGGCCGGGTCCTGCTCCAAGTGGTCGTCCCCGCCGACGGCGAGAACCGGGTCCTCGCGGGCCTGGGCGGCCTGCTGCGCACGGCCCGCATGGAGCACCCCGGGCTGCTGGCCCAACTCGTCGAGGTGGAGACGCCCGTCGACACCGCGGCGCTGTGCGAGCGGCTGCGCCAGGACGCGGCGAGCGCCGACGACGTGGCCGTGCGGTACTCCGGCGGCCGGCGCGAGGTGCCGCAGTGGACGGCCGTCGACGACGCCCCGCCGGCCCGCCCGTGGAAGGCCGGCGGCGTCTACCTCCTCACCGGGGGAGCCGGCGGGCTCGGCGCACTGTTCGCCCGCGAGATCGCCCGGCAGGCGCCCGGCGCCGCCCTCGTGCTCTGCGGGCGCTCGCCGGAAGGCCCCGCGCAGCGTGAACTCCTCGGCGAACTAGGCGACTTGGGAGCCTTTGCCGCCTACCGGGTGCTGGACGTCGCCCGGCGCGACGCCGTGACCGCCTGCGTGCGCGCCGTCGTCGCCGAGCACGGCCGCCTCGACGGCGTCGTCCACACCGCCGGCGTGGTGCGCGACGGCTACCTGGCCCGTAAGACCGCCGAAGAGCTGCGGGAGGTCCTCGCCGCCAAGGTCGCCGGCTTCGTCCACCTCGACGAGGCCACCGCCGCCCTCGACCTGGACTGCTTCATCGGGTTCTCCTCGCTGTCGGCCTACGGCAACCAGGGCCAGGGCGACTACGCGGCGGCCAACGCCTTCATGGACGCCTACGCCGGCCTCCGCCACGAGCGGGTGGCCGCGGGCGAACGCCACGGCCGCACCCTGGTCGTCGGCTGGCCCCTGTGGGCCGACGGCGGCATGACGGTCGACGCCGCCACCGAACGCCGCCTGCACGACAGCGTCGGCATGGTGCCGATGCGCGCGCCGCACGGTGTGGAGGCGCTGGTACGCGCCTATGGCACCGGTGACCCGCACGTCCTGGCCGTCTTCGGCGACCGCGCCCGCATCGACGCCACCCTCCTGGCCGCCCCGGAGCCCGCGGGCACCGCACCGGCGGTGACCGCACCCGACCGCGCGGACCTGCACGCGAAGGTCCTCGGCCGGGCCGTCGGCCACGCCTCCGCCGTGCTGGGCGTGCCGGCGGCGGAGTTCGACGGCGCGGTGGAGCTGAGCGAGTACGGGTTCGACCCGGTCTCGCTCACCGCGTTGGCCGCCCGCCTCACCACGGAGTTCGGGCTCCCGCCCGAGCCCAAGCCCTTCCCCGAACACCTCACCCTGGGAGAGGTCGTGGACCATCTGCTCGACAACCACCCCGATCGCTTCGGGACGGTCCCGCCGGATCCCGCACCCGAGCGCGCCGCCGGCCCCGATAGCGCCGCCGCACCCGTCTCGACGGCCGACCGGGAGCAGCGGCACCGGGCGCTGCTCAAGAAGCTGATCGCCCGCGTGGCCACCCTGCTGGACGTGCCCGCCGAGAGGATCACCGGCACGGCCGAGATGACCCGCTACGGCTTCGACTCCCTCTCGTTCATCGGCTTCGCCAATGAACTCAACGCCGAGTTCGGGCTCTCGCTGGCACCGACCCTGTTCTTCGAGAACCCCACCCTCGACGGGGTCGTCGACCACCTCCTCGACCACCACGCCGACCGTGTCGCCGCCACCGAGGGCCGGCCGGACGCACCGCGCGCCGCGGCCCCGGCCGCCCTGGAGCCCGCCGCAGCCGTCACCACCAACTCCCGTACGGGCGCGCCCGGGAACGAGCCGATCGCCGTCATCGGCATCAGCGGCCGCTTCCCGATGGCCGACGACCTCGACGCGTTCTGGGAGAACCTCAGCGAGGGCCGCGACTGCACCCGTGAGGTCCCCGCGGACCGCTGGGACTGGCGCGCCCACTACGGCGACCCCGTCAAGGAACCCAACACCTCCAACGTGACCTCCGGCGGATTCATGGACGGCGTCGGCGACTTCGACCCGCTGTTCTTCGACATCTCACCCAAGGAAGCGGAGCTGATGGACCCGCAGCAGCGGCTCCTGATGCTGTACGTGTGGAAGGCGCTGGAGGACGCCGGGTACTCGGCGGGCGCCCTCGCCGGCTCCAACACGGCCCTGATCGCCGGAACCACCAGCACCGGCTACAGCACCCTCGTCACCCGGTACTCGCCGGTGATCGAGGGATACGACATCACCGGCGCGGCTCCCTCGATGGGCCCGAACCGGATGAGCTACTTCCTCGACCTGCACGGTCCGAGCGAGCCCGTCGACACGGCCTGTTCGAGTGCGCTCGTCGCGCTGCACCGGGCCGTCCAGGCCATCCGCGACGGCCAGTCGGACATGGCCATCGCCGGCGGCGTCAACACCATGGTCAGCGTCGACGGGCACATCAGCATCTCCAAGGCGGGCATGCTGAGCCCTGAGGGCCGGTGCAAGACCTTCTCGGAGGGGGCGGACGGTTATGCCCGTGGTGAGGGTGTGGGCATGCTGGTGCTCAAGA